>NZ_JBFAVI010000136.1:0-18751 GCF_040679695.1 Micromonospora sp. NPDC052213 | reverse complement strand
GGTGCCGGCCGTCGGTGCGTACAGGGTCAGACGCGGAAGCCGGCGGCCCGGGCCGCCTGACGTTCGCGGCGTCGGTCGGACCTGCGGCGCACGAACCAGACGACGAAGAGGACCAGCCCGAGCAGGAACGCCAGCACCAGCACCGGCAGGATGATCGCCACCACCGACATGACCACGCTGGTGGCGTCCTCGGCGGTGCTGGCCACCGGGGCGCCGACGCCGGCCGTGGTCGCGTTGACGACCGGTCGGGCGGCGGACTTCAGCAGGTGCACGCCGAGGGCGATCAGCACCCCGGTCACCACCGGGACCCACTGGTGGGAGGAGAAGAAGCTCCCCGGGTCGCTCACCGTCACCGTCTCCGACGACGAGCCCGCGCCGAAGGCCAGGCCACCGGCGGTGGGCCGGACCACGGTCTGCACCACGTCGTTGACGTGGTCGACCACGGGCACCTTGTCGGCCACGACCTCGATGACCAGCAGCACCGCCAGGATGGCGAGCACCCAGCCGTTGCCGAGCCACTGCCAGCCGGCGGGCAGGTCGATCAGGCTGGTGTAGCGGGCCAGCAACCCCATGGTGAGCAGGGGGATGTAGGCGTTCAGCCCCGCCGAGGCGGCGAGGCCGGTACCGGTGAGAACTTCGAGCACCGTCTCAGCATCCCACCGCCACGCCAGTGCCGCTCGGTGGCGCGGGCCGGGGCCTCGGCTACCCTCGTCGGGTGCGGTTGGTGATTGCGAAGTGCTCGGTGGACTACGTCGGACGGCTCTCGGCTCACCTGCCGCCGGCCACCCGGTTGCTGATGGTGAAGGCGGACGGGTCGGTGTCGATCCACGCCGACGACCGGGCGTACAAGCCGCTGAACTGGATGAGCCCGCCCTGCCGGCTGGAGGAGGCCCCCGGTGTCTGGCGGGTCGTCAACAAGGCCGGCGAGGAACTGCGGATCACCCTGGAGGAGATCTTCCAGGACACCTCGTACGAGCTGGGCGTCGATCCGGGCCTGCGCAAGGACGGCGTGGAGGCGCACCTCCAGGAGCTGCTGGCGGCCAACCCGGAGACGCTCGGCGAGGGGTTCACGCTGGTCCGCCGGGAGTACATGACGGCCATCGGCCCGGTGGACCTGCTCTGTCGGGACGCCAACCAGGGCGCCGTTGCGGTGGAGGTGAAGCGGCGTGGCGAGATCGACGGCGTGGAGCAGCTCACCCGGTACCTGGAGCTGATGAACCGCGACCCGCTGCTCGCGCCCGTCGCCGGGGTGTTCGCCGCGCAGGAGATCAAGCCGCAGGCCAGGGTGCTCGCCACGGACCGGGGCATCCGCTGCGTCGTCGTGGACTACGACAAGCTGCGCGGCATCGAGCGGGACGAACTCACCCTCTTCTGACGCCCTCCGTCCCAGCGCTCACCGGCCGTACATCGTCTTGATGGCCCTGACGAGCCGGGCGACGTCGGCCGGCGTCCGTTCGAAGGTCGTGGAGGCCAGCAGCGACCGGGCCCGCCGGCGGGTGATCGCCTTGGCGCGGCTGAACTCGCGCAGCCCGTCCTCGCCGTGGATGCGGCCGAAGCCGGAGTCGCCGACACCGCCGAACGGCAGCGTGGACATCCCGGCGAAGGTCAGCGTCGAGTTGACCGACGCCATCCCCGAGCGCAGCCGCCGGGCGATCGCCACCGCGCGCCGTCGGCCGAAGACCGAACCCCCCAGGCCGTACGACAGGGCGTTGGCCCGGGCGACGGCCTCGTCGGCGTCGCGGACCCGGTTGACGGTCAGGGTCGGGCCGAAGGTCTCCTCGCGTACGGCGAGTGAGTCCTCCGGGACGTCCACCAGCACGGTCGGGCGCACGTACGGCGGCTGTACCGCGTCGGCGCCGCCCAGCACCGCCCGGCCGCCCCGGGCCAGCGCGTCGTCGATGTGCCGGCGGATCACGTCGAGCTGGCTCGGCATGGTGATCGGGCCGATGTCGGCGTCGTCGGGGCCGACGGTCAACCGGCCGGCCCGCTCGACCACCTTCCCGACGAAGGTGTCGAAGACCGGCTCGACCGCGTAGACCCGCTCGATGCCGATGCAGGTCTGGCCGGCGTTGGTGAGCGCGCCCCAGACGCACGCCTCGGCGGCGGCGTCCAGGTCGGCGTCGGCGTCGACGATCATCGCGTCCTTGCCGCCCGCCTCCAGCAGCACGGGCGTCAGCGACTCGGCGCAGGCCGCCATCACCTTCCTGGCGGTGGCGGACGAGCCGGTGAAGGCCACCTTCCCCACCCCGGAGCGGCAGAGTGCGGCGCCGACGTCGCCGAGCCCGTGCACCGCGGTGAACACCGGGTGCTCCGGCACCACCTCGGCGAACGTGTCGACCAGCCACTGCCCGACGGCGGGGGTGTACTCGCTGGGCTTCAGCACCACCGCGTTCCCGGCCGCGAGCGCGTACGCGACGGAGCCGATCGGGGTGAAGACGGGATAGTTCCACGGCCCGATGACGCCGACCACCCCGTGCGGCTGGTATTCGAGGTGGGCGGAGAACTCGGCCAGGACGAGCCGCGAGCGGACCCGGCGGGGGCCCAGCACCCGGCGGGCGTTGCGGGCCGCCCAGTCGACGTGCTCGACGGCGCTGACGATCTCCACGACGGCGTCGGCCAACGGCTTGCCGCCCTCGGCGTGCACCAGCTCGGCCAGCTCCTCGATCCGCCGGGCGAGCAGGGCCCGCCACCGCAGCAGCCGCTCCCTGCGCCCGGCGAAGCCGAGCCCGGCCCACCACTCGCCGGCAGGGCGGGCGCGGTCGACCGCCCGCGCGACGTCCTCGGCGGTCGCCACCGGCAGGCGACCGACCTCCACGCCGGTCGCCGGGCTCGTCGACACCAGCCGACCGTCCTCGATGACCGGGGTTCCCGGGACATGCACAGCCGTCATGACGGAAGTCTAGACCTGAGGATTACTCGCCGGTAGGGTGGCGGGCCTGCTCGTTCCGGTCCGCCGGGGCGCCCGTACGGAAGAGCCTCCGGCCCGCCGCCCGGCCTTGTCGAACGCGGTGGTGCCCGATTCCGTGGACTGGTCGGGGCGTCCGGCCGGCGGGGACTGTTTGCGGTCTTTGTCAGCCGGTGGACGCCGAACCGGCGAACGGGAGATGTCCGGCCGGGGGCGTGGAGGTGACCGCCCGGCGGTCGAGGGTGACTACCGTGTGGTGGCAGGCTGACGCGCGGGGTGACCGTGCGGGGTGGGGGGCTGACTGTCCATGGAGGAGCGTCCGGAACTGATGCCGTTGCTGACGGTGGCGGGTGGGGCGATGCGGGGGCTGAGTTTCCGGGTCGGCCCGGTGCGGCAGGTGATCGGCCGGGTGCCGACGGCCGACATCGTCGTGCCCGACGCGCACCTGAGCCGCCGGCACGCCGAGGTCTGGCTGACGGACGAGGGCGCCTGCCTGGCGGACCTGGGCTCGACCAACGGCACCTGGCTGAACGACCGGCGGATCACCGGCGTGGAGCGGTTGGCCGACGGGGACGTGATCCGGGTCGGGCGCACCGAGCTGCGCCTCTTCGACCCGGGCGTGGCGCGGACCGATCCGGTGGGGTTCAGCTTCGGCCAGCCGCGCCGGGACCACCGCCCGACACTGCCGCTGCCGATCGCGACCCCGGCCCTCCCGGGCGCCGACCCCCTCGCGACCCCCGCCCTTCCGGCTGCCCAGCCGGTGCCGCCGCTGTCGGCCGCGATGCCGTCCCTCCAGGGTCCCGGCGCGGTGCCGCCGCTGCCGGTGGGCGCGCTGGGCTCCGCCCCGTCCTGACCTGTCGCCGCACATTTCCCGACCAGGGAACATGGCGGGGGGACCCATGGACGCGGCCGGGGCGTCGTGGCAGCATGCCGCGGATGGAGACCGGACAGCAGCTCGTGTCGGCGAACGGGATCACCCAGGCGGTGCGGGTGGCCGGGCCGCCGGACGGCGTGCCGGTGCTGCTGATCCACGGCAACTGCTCGTCCGCGGCGTTCTGGGAGCCGCTGGTGCGGCGGCTGCCGGACACCCTCCGGGTGGTCGCGCCCGACCTGCGGGGCTACGGGTACACCGACACCGCCCCGGTGGACGCGACCCGGGGGCTGACCGACTTCTCCGACGACCTCGCCGCGCTGCTGGACGAGCCGTCCCTGTTCGCGCCCGGCGCCCGACCGGTGGTGGTCGGGCACTCGCTGGGCGGGGGAGTGGCCATGCGGCTGCTGGTCGACCACCCCGACCGGGTGGCCGCGCTGCTGCTCGCCGCGCCGGTCTCGCCGTACGGCTACGGGGGCACGCGCGACCTGGCCGGCACCCCCACCACGCCCGACTTCGCCGGCACCGGGGCGGGCACGGCCAACCAGGAGTTCGTCAAGCGGCTGGCCGCCGGCGACCGGGGCGCGGAGAGCCAGGCCAGCCCGCGCAACGTGCTGCGGGCCACCTACGTGGCGGACCCGGCCTCGCTCGGCGACGACGAGGAACTGCTGCTGGACACCCTCCTCACCACCGCGACGGGCGACGACAACTACCCGGGCACGGCGGTGGACTCGGCGAACTGGCCCGGCACCGCTCCGGGCCGGCGCGGCGTGCTCAACGCCCTCTCCCCGGCGTACTTCCGGGTCGCCGACGAACTCGTGGCCGTCGCCGACAAGCCGCCGGTCACCTGGATCCACGGGGACGCCGACGTGATCGTCTCGGACGCCTCGCTGTTCGACCTGGCCCACCTGGGCTCGCTCGGCGCGGTGCCGGGCTGGCCGGGGGCGGATGCCTGCCCGGCGCAGCCGATGGTGGGGCAGACCCGGGCGGTGCTGGAGCGGTACGCGGCGGCCGGCGGCGCGTACCGGGAGGTGCTGCTGCCCGGCTGTGGGCACAGCCCGCACCTGGAGCGGCCGGCCGAGTTCGTCGCCGAGCTGGTCCGGCTGACCGGCGGGGCGGCCTGACGGACGGGCGGGCCGACGACGGGCGGCCCGACGGGCCGCACCGCCCGTGAAATACCCCACCGCGTCTCGACAACCGAACGTCACGTGGCAGACTCGCGCGCATAACCTTAGTGGCCGTTCACGCGGCTGTGCGGAGCATTGGGGAGGCCGGTCGTGGCGCGCGAGTTCACCAGCGTGGGCGTTGTGGGTCTGGGCACCATGGGTGCCGGCATCGTCGAGGTATTCGCGCGCAACGGCGTCGACGTCGTCGCGGTCGAGATCTCCGAGGGCGCGCTGGAGCGCGGTCGGGCCACCCTGACCGGCTCGACGGACCGGGCCGTGGCCAAGGGCAAGCTCGCCGAGGCGGACCGGGACGCGCTGCTGAGCCGGATCCACTGGCAGGTCGGGCTGGACGCGTTGCACTCGGTGGACCTCGTCATCGAGGCGGTGCCCGAGCACCTGGACCTCAAGCAGCGGATCTTCGCCGAGCTGGACCGGGTCTGCAAGCCCGAGGCGATCCTGGCCACCAACACCTCGTCGTTGAGCGTCACCGAGATCTCCGTCGCCACCAGCCGGCCCAACCAGGTGATCGGCATCCACTTCTTCAACCCGGCCCCGGTCATGAAGCTCGTCGAGGTGGTCCGGACGGTGGTCACCTCCGCCGACGTGGTCGCCGACGTGGAGGCGCTCTGCGAGCGGCTCGGCAAGGTCGACGTGACCATCAACGACCGCGCCGGCTTCATCGCCAACGCGCTGCTCTTCGGCTACCTCAACCACGCCGTCGGCATGTTCGAGTCGCACTACGCCACCCGCGAGGACATCGACGCGGCCATGAAGCTCGGCTGCGGCCTGCCGATGGGCCCGCTGGCGCTGATGGACCTGATCGGCCTGGACACCGCGTACGAGATCCTGGACACCATGTACCGGCGCGGCGGCCGGGACCGCCGGCACGCCCCGGTGCCGCTGATCAAGCAGATGGTCACCGCCGGGCTGCTCGGCCGCAAGTCCGGCCGGGGCTTCTACACCTACGAGCGGCCGGGCTCCCCGAAGGTCGTACCGGACGAGCGGACGCCCGTGGCCGCGGAGCCGGCGCTGGCCGACGGCGCGCGCGCCATCGCGAAGGTGGGCGTGGTGGGCTCCGGGACGATGGCCACCGGGATCATCGAGGTCTTCGCCAAGGCCGGCTACGAGGTCGTTTCGGTGACCCGGGGCGCGGAGAAGTCCGCGACGGTCTGCGAAGCGGTCAAGACCTCGCTCAACAAGGGCGTGGTGCGCGGCAAGGTCAGCGAGGCCGACCGGGACGCCGCGCTCGGCCGGATCAACTGGTCGGCCACCCTGGAGCACCTCGCGGACGTCGACCTCGTGGTCGAGGCCGTGGTGGAGGAGTTGAGCGTCAAGAAGGCCCTCTTCGCCAGCCTCGACGAGATCTGCAAGCCGGGCGTCGTGCTCGCCACCACCACCTCGTCGCTGCCGGTGATCGACGTCGCGATGGCCACCCAGCGGCCCGCCGACGTGGTCGGGTTGCATTTCTTCAACCCGGCCCCCGTCATGCCGCTGGTCGAGATCGTGCAGACCATCCGGACCTCGGCCGAGACGACCGCCACCGCCCGCGCCGTCTGCGCCGCGCTGGGCAAGACGGGCGTGGTCTGCGGCGACCGGTCCGGCTTCGTCGTCAACGCGCTGCTCTTCCCGTACCTCAACGACGCGGTGAAGATGCTGGAGGCCAGTTACTCCACCGCCGACGACATCGACTACGCGATGAAGCTGGGCTGCGGCTACCCGATGGGCCCGTTCGAGCTGCTCGACGTGGTCGGCCTGGACGTCTCGCTGGCCATCCAGCGGGAGCTCTACCTGGAGCTGCGCGAGCCGGGCTTCGCGCCCGCCCCGCTGCTGGAGCACCTGGTCACGGCCGGCTACCTGGGTCGCAAGAGCGGCCGCGGCTTCCGCGACCACACCCGTCGCTGAGCGGGTCAACGCCCGGCGCCGGTGACGGCGTCTGCATGGTGTGACCTTCGAGGAGTACGTCAGCAGCCGCGGGCCGGCCCTGATCCGGCTGGCCCGGCTGCTGACCGGGGACGAGCACCGGGCCGAGGACCTCACCCAGGACGTCCTCGCCCGCGCGTACGTGCACTGGCGGCGGATCGCCAGGGCGGACCGGCCCGACGTGTACGTGCGCCGGATGCTGGTCAACGCCAACCACTCCTGGTGGCGCCGGCGTACGAACCGGGAACTGGCGACGGCCGACTTCGCCGAGCGGCCGCAGCGCGGCGACCTCGGCGGCGAGACCGCCGACCGGGACGCGATGTGGCGGCTCGTCCTCGGGCTGCCGGAACGCCAGCGGGCGGTGCTCGTGCTGCGCTACTACGAGGACCTCGACGACGCGACCATCGCCCAGATCCTGGACTGCTCGCCGGTCACCGTCCGCACCCATGCCATGCGGGCGCTCGCCCACCTCCGGGAGCGCTGCGACCTCCCGACGACGAACGGGAGCCGGCCGTGACCGACCTCGACGAACGGATCGTACGGGCGCTGCGCGAGCGCGCCGAGGGAACGGTCGACACCGACCGGCTGACGGCGCGTGCCGTCGCCGGGGGAAAGGCCCGCCGCCGTCGTCGTCGGGCCGGCGCGGGGGCCGCGGTGGGTCTGGTGGCGGTGCTCGGCCTGACCGTCGGCACCGGCGCCGGCTGGCGGGAGGGGGTACGTCCACCGCACGCCGCCGCGCCGGGAACCTCCGCGGTGACGCCACCCCGGGCGGACGACGTACCGGGGGCCGCGAGCCGGCCCGACCTGGTGGGCACGGATCCGCAGGTGCTGCACTTCGGGTTGGACCCGGCACGGGCCCGCTATCTGGGCTGGGAGGTCTGGTCGGGGGTGGAGCTGGTCCGGGCCGACGTCGGCGGGGGCCGGGCGGTCACCGTCGAGCTGACCTCCTCCGCCGCCGCGCTCATGCACGGTGTGGTCAACGGACTGCCGGTCGACCTGTCGGGGATGACGGTCGAGGAGGCCTACGACGGCAGCGATCGCCGGCACCGGGGCAGGGGAGACACGCCCAGCTGGGTCCGGCTCTGGCAACCGGCCCGTGGCCTGTACGCCCGGGCCACCGTGACCGCCGCCACCGCCCGGGAGATCGACGTGGCGCTCCGCGCCCTCCGGCTGGGCGACTCGCGCCGCTGCGGCGACCCGGTACGGTTGACCACGTTGCCCACCGGCGCCCGGCTCACCGGCTGCCGGGTCGAGGCGGACTCCTTCCCCGACACGCTGCGGGTGTCGCTGCGGGTGACCGCGAGCGAGCAGCGGCAGATGACCGTGTCATTCGAGTACGCGAGCAGTATCGCCAGCAGCCGGACGGAGGGGAACCGGACGATCGCCGGCCGGCCCGCCTACCGTTACCCGCAGGGCGAGCAACTGGAGCTGCTCGGATTCCCGAAGGCCCACCTGGTGGCCGATTTCGGCTGGCCCTTCGACGGCTTCACCGAGCAGGACGCCGCCCTCGTCCTCGGCGGGGCGCGGGTGGCCGAGGACCCGATCCGCCCGGAGACCTGGGACTGACCGGTCGTGCGCCCGTGCCGGGCCGGCCCACGGGTCGGCCCGTACGCTTGGTGACCGTGAGCCCCCGTCGCAACCGACCCCGCCGCGATGACACCGCCCACCTCGACTCCGACCGGGTCCGTCAGGGCGTCGCCTCGGTGCAGCAGTGGCGCGACGGCGAGTGGCAGGTACGCGGGATCAGCGGCGGGGCGTCCACCAAGACGTACCGCTGTCCGGGCTGCGACCAGGAGATCCGGCCCGGGGTGGCGCACCTGGTGGCGTGGCCGGCCGACGGGCGGGGCGACCTGACGGACCGGCGGCACTGGCACAGCGGCTGCTGGCGCGCCCGGGACCGGCGCGGGCCGGTGGTGCAGCGCGGCCGCGGCGCCCCCCGGTACGGCTGAGCGATCTGGATCACCCTGTTTCCGCCCCGCCCGGCGGTCCCCGGCCGCACGGGTGAGACTGGACGGGTGAGCACACCGATCCGCGCGTCCACCATCCTGCCCGGGCGTCGCGAGGACATCGAACTGCACACGGCGGACGGCCTGCGGCTGGTCGGCGAGCTGGCCCGACCGCTGGACCGGGAGCCGGTGGGCACCCTCGTCTGCCTGCACCCGCTGCCCACCCACGGCGGGATGATGGACAGCCACGTGTTCCGCAAGGCGGCGTGGCGCCTGCCGGCCCTGGCCGACCTGGCCGTGCTCCGCTTCAACACCCGGGGCACCAGCAGCCTGCGCGGCACCAGCGAGGGCGCCTTCGACAACGCCGTCGGCGAGCGTTTCGACGTCGCCGCCGCCATCGAGTACGCCGAGTTCGCCGAGCTGCCGAACATCTGGCTGCTCGGCTGGTCGTTCGGCACCGACCTGACCCTGAAGTACGGCTGCGACCCGGCGGTCACCGGGGCGATCCTGCTCTCCCCGCCGCTGCGCTACTCCACCCCGGCGGACCTCGACCACTGGGCGGCGTCCGGCAAGCCGCTGACCGCCCTGGTACCGGAGTTCGACGACTACCTGCGCCCCGACGAGGCGCGGGAACGCTTCGCGGCGGTGCCGCAGGCCGAGGTGGTCGGGGTGCCCGGCGCGAAGCACCTCTGGGTCGGCGACGCCGAGACCGTGCTGGACGAGGTGGTCCGCCGGGTCGCCCCGGCCGCCGCCGTGCCGCTGCCGACCACCTGGGACGGCCCGGTGGAGACCGGCGACGTCAGCGCGTACGCCGACCGCACGGTGGCCTCCTTCGCCGACCGGCCGGTGCCTGGCCCGCCCGCGGGCCAGGCCGGCTGACCCGCCTGCCCGCGGGCCAGGCCGGCTGACCCGCCCGCCCACGGGTCGGGGTGGTGGTCGCGGTCCCGGCCGGGGTCAACGGGACTCCTGCCGGGGCAGGATCACCTCCCGCAGGATGAGCTGGAACGCGGCCACCGCCGGGATCGCGATCAGCGCGCCCACCACGCCCAGCAGGGACACGCCGAGCAGCGCGGCGACCAGGGCGGCCACCTCGTTGACCGCCACCGACCGGCGCATGACCTTGGGATAGATCAGGTAGTTCTCCACCTGCTGGTAGATCAGGAAGAACACCACGCAGGCGATGCCGACCGGCAGGTCGGTGGCGAAGCCGACCAGGCTGACGATCACCGCGCCCAGCGTGGCGCCGATCTGCGGGACGAGGTCGGTCACCGCGACCACCACGGCCAGCGCGAACGGGTACGGCAGCCCGACGACCAGCGCGAAGACGAACGTGGTCGCCCCGGCCAGCACGGCGATGCTGAGCGCGCCCACCATGTACGCGCCGACCTTGGTCAGGATCTCGTCGCCGATCAGCCGCACCCGCTCCCGGCGGGACCGGGGCACCAGCGAGTACCCCAGGTCGCGGAGCCGGTCGAAGTAGGCGAGGAAGTAGATCGTCAGCACCAGCACGGTCAGCCCCCGGAACACCGTCCCGAAGACCATCTGGGCCCCGCCGAGCACCCCGCCGAGCGCCCCTCCGATCGTGGCCGGGTTCGCCGCGTTCTGCAGCCGCTCCATCAGGTCGTACCGCTCCACCAGGTCGTTGACCGTCCGGTTGCGGCGCAACTCGTCCAGGAAGCTCGGCAACTGGTCCACGAACTGTCCGGTCTGCGTGACGATCGGCGGCACCAGGGCGAACACGCCGCCGCAGAGGAGCAGCACGACCGTCAGCGCGACCGTCGCCACCGCCGCGCCGTGCGGCAGCCCCCAGGAGCGCAGCCGGACCACGGCGGGGTGCAGGCCCACGGCGAGGAAGAGCGCGATGACCACCAGGACGAGGATTCCGGCCGCGTTGCGCAGGCCCAGGTAGAGGGCGTACGCGAGCAGCACTCCGGCCGCCCCCGTGAAGCCGACCAGGAAGCTGCTGCGCCGCAGCGGTCGCCCCGGCCTGCCGAACCGTCCCGTCCCGACGGCCGATGGCTCGTCGCCGTCCGGCGCCGACGCCGCGCCCCCGGGCACCGCCCCGGCCCGTTCCTGCTCGGTGGCCCGTTCCCACCCGGGCTCGGCCGTCCCTTTTGGCTCGGCGGCCCGCCTCCGTCCCGGCTCGGCGGCCCGCTCCGGCTCGGCGGCCGTCCCGGCCGGGTCCGGGGTGGTTCCGGGCTCCCGGTCGGCGCCCGACGCCGCGGGTCCGTCCTGTGCCATCCGGACCTCCCTGATCGACTTCCGCCGGCGCCTGCCGGCCCCCGGGCACGGGGACCCCAGGTCCGGGGGCTCCGATCAGGAGCGTAGTGGTCGTCAGGGCGCCCGACCGACCCGTCCGTCCACCGGGTCGCGTCGGCACGGCCGCCGGCCCACCCCACGGGATGCCGCCGCCCGGCGCCCACACCACCCGATCCACCCGTGCGACGGGGCGGATGGTCAGTCCTTCTCGACGACGACCTTGCTCGGCTTGGCGCTGCGCTCGTCGGTGGTCGGCTTCGTCGGCCGCTTGCCGTTCTCGCCGGTGCTGGTGATCTTCGTCGGGGTGGCGCCCCGGCCGGCCTCACCCGGCACCGCCGCCACGGTCGGCTCCCCCTCCACGCCGGCGCTGGCGGTGCCGCCGTCGACGGTGGTCACGGACGCGACCTTGCCGCTCTCCGGCTGCCCGGCGTCCGCCGGCTCGATCCGACCCTTGGCCGGCTGACCGGCCTCCGCCGGCTCGACCTTGCCCGCGCCGGGCCTGCCGTCCGCGGCCGGGGCGGCCTCCTTGCCCCCGGCCCCACCCGCCGGAGCCGCTGCCGCTGCCGCTCCGGCCGGCGTGGCCTCCTTCTTCGCCTCGCCCGCCCCGGCGGCGGTCGACGCCTTCCCGCCGTTCGCCGTGGCGGTGCCGGTCCCAACTCGCCCGCCGTCGGCCACCGGGCCGGCCGCGGCGGTGGCCGTCCCGCCCGGTGCGTCGGCCGCACCGACCAGCCCCAACCGCAGCTCGGCCACCTGCCGCTGCAGCTCGTCGGACTCCTGCCGCGACTTCCACGTCTCCTGCCGCAGGTCGGCGAGCTGCTGCTGGGCCTGCGCGATCTCCAGCATCACCTGGGCGAGCTGCTGACGGCTCGCCGCGGCCTCCTGCTGGGTGGCGGCGAGGTGCTGCTGGGTGGTGGCCAGGTGCTGCTGCGTCGTCGCCGCGTACTCCTCGAACTGGCGACGCGAGGTCGCCACGTGCTCGTCGGCCTTGCGGCGCTTCTCGGCCGCCTCCGACTCGGCCCGGCCGAGCAGCGCCGCCGCCTCCTCCTCGGCCTGGCGGCGCATCGCCAGCGCGTCCCGTTCGGCGGCCTGCCGGACGGCGGCGGCACCCTGCTCGATCTCGTTCTTCCGGCTGGTGTACTCCGACTCCAGCGTGGCGCGGCGCGACTCGAACCCGGTCTCCAGCTCGTCGTGCCGGCTCTTGTGCTGCTGCTCCAGCTCGGCGAGGCGGGTCTTGTACTGCTTCTCCAGGTCGTCGCGGCGCTTGGTGAACTCCTGCTCGGCGGTCGTCCGGCGCTGGGTCAGCTCGCGGTCCGCCGCCTCGCGGCGGCTGTTGACCTCCTGCTCCACCCCGGCCCGCCAGGCGCCCAACTCCTGCTGCGTCTGCGCCCGGGCCTGCTGCACGTACGCCTCGGTCTCCGTGCGCATCCGCTGCACGTACGCCTCGGTGTCGGCGCGGCTGCGCTTGGCCGCCTCGGCCGCCTGGGTGGTGAGCCGCTCCGCCTCCTGCCGGGCCTTGTCGCGGGTGGCCCGGCCGGCCTGGGCGGCGTCGTCGATGATCTGCTTGGCGTCCCGCTGGGCCTTGGCGTGGGTGGCCCGGCCCGCCTCGGTGGCCTGGTCGACCAGGCGCTTGGCCTCCTGCTGGGCCTTGGCGTGGACCTCCTTGGCGGCCTCGCGGAGCTGGGTGGCCTCCTGCTGGGCCCTGGCGTGGACCTCCTTGGCGGCCTCGCGGAGCTTGGTCGCCTCCTGCTGGGCCCGGTGGTGGATCTCCTTGGCCGCGTCCCGCAGTTGGGTGGCCTCCTGCTGGGCCTTCGCCAGCGCCTCCTGGGCGGCCTTGCCCAGCCGCGCGGCCTCCTCCTTGGCGGCCCGGACCGCGGCGTCCGCCTCGGCCTTACGGGCCGCGCTGTGCCGCTCCTCCTCCGCCCGGCGGGCGGCCAGCGCGATCTCGAAGTCCTTGAGCGCGGTGGCGGCCTGCTCGCGCGCCTCCTCGATGATGTGCTCGGCGGCGGCCCGGCGCGCCTCGATCTCCTGGTTGGCGGCGACCAGGACCGCGTCGGCCTGCTCCTCGGCGAGGGTGAGGATCTGTTCCACCCGCGGGCCGAGGTGCCGGAAGGAGACGTTCTCCAGCGCGCCGGACGACTTGCGCGCCTGGGCGAGGTCCCGCTGGAGCACCTCCACCTGGCCGGCGAGCTTGTGGATCTGTGTGTAGGCCTGTTCCCGCTCGGCCGCGAGGGCCGCGATCTCGTGCTCCGCACGAGCGACGTACCGGTCGACCTGTCGTTTCTCGTACCCCCGCAGAGCGGACTCGAAGCTGGGCTCCGTGGTCACGTCCCCGCCGAGAGCGAACAGTTCCTCGCCGTGCGACATGCCCCCATCCTCACACGCATCCGGCTCTGCTGGGGCGATACGGACGCCCCGGATGGGACCTACTTCACTGCGGCCACGCCCGGGCAATTCCCTGGCGGGCAAACGCATACGGCGCGGGGCACACCGGTCACCCGGTGTCACCCCGCGCCGTCGTCATGCCCCCCGGTCGGGTCGGTCAGTTGGACGTCTCGGCAGCCACCCGCTCGTCCGCGCCGTCGGCCTTCTTCGCCTCGGGCTTGGCCGGCGCGGCCGGCTGCGTGGCCGGCACGCCCGGCACGATGCCGGCGAGGCCGGAGAGCATCTGGCCGAGCTGGGAGGTGACGGCGTCCTTCTGCCGGGTGAGGTCCTCGACCTCGCGGCGAGCCGCCTGGGTGGTCAGCTCGGCCTCGGTGCGCGCCTCGGTGAGCAGCCGCTTCGCCTCGGCCTTCGCCTCGCCGAGCGTCTTCTCGGCCAGCGCCTTGGCCTTGTCGACCGTCTCGTTGGCGGTGCGCTCCGACTCGACCCGGCGGGCCTCGGCGCGCTGCTCGATCTCCTTGGCCCGCTCCTGCGCCGCATGGGCCCGCTGCTCCGCCTCGCTGACCAGCTTCTGGGTCTGCGCGACCTGCGCCGCGTGCCGCTCCGACTCCTCGCGCTCGGCCTTCTCCCGGCGCTCGGCGAGCTGGAGCTCCAGGGCCTGGAGGTCCTTGTCGCGCTTGTCCCGCGCGTCGGTGAGCAGCTTGGTCGCCTCGGCGCGCTTCTCCTCGGCCTCCCGGGCGGCCTTCGCCCGCTGCTGGGTGATCTCCCGCTCGGCGGTCGCCCGGAGCGTGGCGACCTCGCGCTCGACGGTGGACTTCAGCTCGGCGACCTCGTGCGCGGTGACCGTGCGCAGCTGCTTGGTCTCGCGGTCGGCGTCGGCGCGCAGCGTGTCGGCCTCGCGCCGGGCCTGGACGCGGACCTCGGCGGCCTCGCGCTCGGCGGCGGTGCGGACGCTGCCGGCCTCCCGCTCGGCGGTGGCCTTCATCGCCGCCGCCTCGGCGCGCGCCTTGTCGGTGATCTCGCGGGCCTCGAGGCGGGCGGCGGAGAGGATGCCCTCCGACTCGCGCTTGGCCTCGTTGCGGTGGTCGTTGGCCTGCTCCTCGGCCAGCCGGAGGATCTGCTCGACGCGGGTGCCGAGGCCGGAGAGGGTGGGTCGGCTGTTCTCCTCGAGCTGCTTGTTGGTGTCGGCGAGTTTCTGCTCCAGCGTGCTCATGCGCTGCTCGGCCTGGCGGAGCCGGCGCTGGGCGTCGTTCATGCGCTGCTCGGCCTCGGCCCGGGCCTGCTCGGACTGGGTCAGCGCGGCCGTCATCCGGCCGATGAAGTCATCGACCTGGTGGGTGTTGTAGCCGCGTAGGCCGACGGTGAAATCGGGCTGGGAGTTCGCGTTATCGAAGAACGCAAGAGGGGAGGACTGCTGGGGCATTGGGACATACTCGCAGACTCCCCAGGGTGCTTCGCAAGAGCGGTCCCGAGCTTTCGCGTCCTCTTTACATGGTCAACTGCGGGAGCCCCGGGAGGCGGGACCAACCGGCGATCTTGGCAGGTCCCGGGCGGGTCGGACGGCACGGAGAGTGACTACGGAAAAGGGCCGCGGGAGATCGCCGCGGCCCTTTGTCGCGCATGGCCGGGCACTCGAATGAGCGCCCCGCGTCGGTGGCGGAAAACGATCGTCGTTCGCCCCCAATGGTCGTCGGTGTGGTCAGTGGCCGCGGAACCGGTTGATCGCGTCCTCGTGCCGGGAGCGCAGCTCGCGGTCGCGCACGCCGAGCCCGTCGGAGGGGGCGAGGCAGCGGACGCCGACCTTGCCCTGGTGCGCGTTGCGGTGCACCTCGTACGCGGCCTGGCCGGTCTGCTCCAGGCCGTAGGTCCTGGACACGGTCGGGTGGATCTTGCCCAGTGCCACCAGCCGGTTCGCCTCCCACGCCTCGCGGTAGTTGGCGAAGTGGCTGCCGACGATCCGCTTCAGGTGCATCCAGAGGTAGCGGTTGTCGTACTGGTGCTGGTAGCCGCTCGTGGAGGCGCAGGTGACGACGGTGCCGCCGCGCTTGGTCACGTAGACGCTCGCGCCGAAGGTCTCCCGGCCCGGGTGCTCGAAGACGATGTCCGGGTCCTCGCCGCCGGTCAGCTCGCGGATCCGCTCGCCGAAGCGGCGCCACTCGTCCGGGTCCTGGGTCTCCTCGTCCTTCCAGAAGCGGAAGCCCTCGGCGGCCCGGTCGATCACCAGCTCGGCGCCCATCCTGCGGCACAGCTCCGCCTTGTCGGGGGAGGACACCACGCAGACCGGGATCGCTCCGCCGTTGAGTGCCAGCTGGGTGGCGTACCCGCCGAGGCCGCCGGAGGCGCCCCAGATCAGCACGACGTCGCCCTGCTTCATGTTCGCCCCGTGGTGCGAGACGAGCTGCCGGTACGCCGTCGAGTTGACCAGGCCGGGGCTGGCCGCCTCCTCCCAGCTCAGGTGACGGGGCTTGGGCATCAGCTGGTTGGCCTTGACCACGGCCAGCTCGGCGAGGCCGCCGAAGTTGGTCTCGAAGCCCCAGATCCGCTGCTGCGGGTCGAGCATGGTGTCGTCGTGCCCGGCCGCGTCCTCCAACTCCACCGACAGGCAGTGCGCGACCACCTCGTCGCCGGCCTTCCAGCGGGTCACCCCGGGCCCGGTGCGCAGCACCACGCCGGCGGCGTCCGAGCCGACCACGTGGTACGGCAGGTCGTGCCGCTTGGTCAGCTCGGAGTGCCGGCCGTAGCGCTGGAGGAACTTGAAGGTCGACAGCGGCTCGAAGATGCTGGTCCAGACCGTGTTGTAGTTGATCGCGCTGGCCATGACCGCGACGAGCGCCTCGCCCGGCCCGAGTTCCGGCGTCGGCACCTCCTGCACGTGCAGCGCCTTGCGCGGGTCCTTGTCCCGGGTGGCCAGGCCGTCGAACATCCGGGTCTCGTCGGCGCGCACCACGACGCCCCGGTACGACTCCGGGACCGGCAGGCCGGCGATGCCGCCGAGCTCCCGCTCCGGTTGGTCGGATCCCTCCGCCGCCATGATCGCTTCGAGGATGTCCTGCACGTCGACCTCCCGTTCGTCCGCACCCGCGCACGCGGGCCTGGGTGCTGCCATCGTCGGCGTGAGTGCGGCCGGCCGCCATGTCGGCATCCGACACATCCGGCACGGCCGAGCTCCTGTTGGGGCGGGACGTTACTGAACGGTAGCTAGGGCTGGAAGTCCTCTGTGAAAAACTGCATCGGCCGATGCGTGGAGGTGTCCGGGCGGCGGTCGTACCGCGCAGCGCCGCGCTCGACGCCGGTGGTCACCGGCCCCCGGTCGGTGGCGGGGCCGGTCGTGGGCGTCAGTGCGCGGCGGGCTCGACCAGCTCGACGAGCACGCCGCCGGCGTCCTTCGGGTGGACGAAGTTGACCCGGGAGTTCGACGTGCCACGCTTCGGGGTGTCGTAGAGCAGCTTCACGCCCCGCTCGCGCAGCGCCGCGCAGGCGGCGTCGATGTCGGCGACCGTGTACGCCACCTGCTGCACGCCCGGCCCCCTGCGGTCCAGGAACTTCGCGATGGTCGACTCGGGCGTCAACGGGGCCAGCAGTTGCAGGCAGCCGCCCTCGGTGGTCGGGCCGACGGCCAGCATCGCCTCGCGGACGCCCTGCTCGGCGTTGGTCTCGGTGTGCACGCAGCGCATCCCGAAGGTGCGCTGGTAGAAGTCGATCGCGGCGTCCAGGTCGGCCACGGCGACCCCGACGTGGTCGATGCGGAGCAGGCCGATGTCTGTGACATAGTCGGCAGCGGTCTCGACGGGGGAGTTCTCAGCCATGGCGCTAGTCTGACCGAACAATCGTTAAGGCGTACAGGTCGGCACCCCCTCGGAGGCAGGCAATGGCTTCGGTGATCGTCAGCGGCGCGCGGACCCCCATGGGGCGCCTGCTGGGCAACCTCAAGGACCTCTCCGCGACCAGGCTCGGCGGCGTGGCGATCAAGGCGGCACTGGAGCGCGCCGGCGTCGCCCCCGAGCAGGTCCAGTACGTGATCATGGGTCAGGTGCTCCAGGCCGGTGCCGGGCAGATCCCGGCCCGCCAGGCGGCGGTCGAGGCGGGCATCCCGATGTCCGTGCCGGCCCTGACCATCAACAAGGTCTGCCTCTCCGGCCTGGACGCGATCGCCCTGGCCGACCAGCTCATCCGGGCCGGCGAGTTCGACATCGTGGTGGCCGGCGGCATGGAGTCGATGACCAACGCCCCGCACCTGCTGCTCGGTCAGCGCGGCGGCTACAAGTACGGCGACGTCGTGGTCAAGGACCACATGGCGCTGGACGGGCTCACCGACGCCTGGGACTGCTGCTCGATGGGCGAGTCGACCGAGCGGCTCGGCGCGAAGCACGGCATCAGCCGCGAGGAGCAGGACGCGTTCGCCGCGGCCAGCCACCAGCGGGCCGCCGCCGCGCAGAAGAACGGCCACTTCGCCGACGAGATCACCCCGGTGGTCATCCCGCAGCGCAAGGGCGACCCGCTGGTGATCAGCGAGGACGAGGGCATCCGCCCGGACACCACCGTCGAGGTGCTGGCCAAGCTGCGGCCCTCGTTCACCAAGGACGGCACCATCACCGCCGGCAGCTCCTCGCCGATCTCCGACGGCGCCGCCGCCGTGGTCGTGATGAGCAAGGCCAAGGCCAAGGAGCTGGGCCTGACCTGGCTGGCCGAGATCGGCGCGCACGGCAACGTGGCGGGGCCGGACAACTCCCTGCACTCGCAGCCGTCCAACGCCATCCAGCACGCCCTGAAGAAGGGCGGGCTGAGCGTCGAGGACCTCGACCTCATCGAGATCAACGAGGCGTTCGCCCAGGTCGGCATCCAGTCCACCCGTGACCTCGGCATCAGCCCGGACAAGGTCAACGTCAACGGCGGCGCGATCGCGCTGGGCCACCCGATCGGCATGTCCGGCGCCCGGCTGGTGCTCACCCTGGCCCTGGAGCTCAAGCGCCGGGGCGGCGGCACCGGCGCGGCCGCGCTCTGCGGTGGCGGCGGCCAGGGCGACGCGCTGGTCATCCACGTCCCGGCCCCCGGCGAGAGCGGTCAGTGAGCGCGACGCGCCGCTGATCGGGTACAGCCGCCGAAAAAAACGAAGGCAGCACAGTGAGCGGGAGGAGTGAGCCGGTCTTGCGAGCCCCGCAGTCGCGAACAGAGGCGGTGCAGTGAGCGAGATCGTCGACGACGTCCCGGCGGCGGGCGCACCCCCGGTGCGCCGCAGCCGGGACGTGCCGATGCTGGTCGAGCGGGCCCGCGCGGGGGATCCCCGCGCGGTGGCCCGGCTGATCAC
>NZ_JBFAVI010000135.1:0-18861 GCF_040679695.1 Micromonospora sp. NPDC052213 | reverse complement strand
AGTCGCGCAGCGCGGCGCGCAGCGCGCCGGCCAGATCGGGGTGGCGGAACGCGAAGCCGGCCCCGGTGAGCACGCCGGGGAGGACCCGGGTGCTGGTCAGCGCCTCGTGGGCGAAGCCGCCGAGCGCCACCTTCAACGCCAGCGCCGGGATCGGGATGATCGCCGGCCGGCGCAGCTGCCGGGCCAGTTCGCGGGTGAAGTCGGCGTTGGTCACCGGGGCCGGCCCGACCGCGTTGACCGGCCCGGCGACGTCGTCGCGGGCCAGCAGGAACACCGCGGCGTCCAGCCAGTCGACCAGCGAGATCCACGGCAGCCACTGCCGGCCGCTGCCGAGCCGGCCGGCGATCCCCAGCCGGAACGGCAACAGCTGCGGCTTCAGCAGCCCGCCGTCGCGGTGCAGCGGCAGCCCGGTGCGCAGCCGCACCACGCGTACGCCCGCGTCCTCGGCCGGGCGCGTCGCGGCCTCCCAGACCCGGCAGACGTCGGCCAGGAAGCCCTCGCCGGCCGGGGCGTCCTCCTCGACCGTCCGGTCGCCGGTGTTGCCGTACCAGCCGACCGCCGAGGAGTTGAGCAGCACCCTCGGCCGGTCGCCGTCGGGCAGCCCGGCGATGGTGATCGCCAGGGCGGTGGTCGTGTCGACCCGGCTCGACCGGATCACCTGCCGGTACGCGTCGTTCCACCGCCTGTCGCCGACGCCCGCGCCGGCCAGGTTGACCACCGCGTCCGCCTCCGCCACCGTCGCCGGGTCGAGCTGCGCGGCGGACGGGTTCCACTGCCGTTCGTCGGGGGCGCGCGGCGGCCGGCGGACCAGCCGGATGACCTGGTGCCCGTCCGCCGTGAGCCGGTCGACCAGCCGGGTGCCGAGGAAGCCGGACGCGCCGGCCATGAGGATCCGCATGCCCATATCTTCGGGTACGCGGCGGGATCGGATTCGGATGAAGGCTGCGAGGAAGGCATCTCTGCACAGGGCTACAGGTCGAGGCTCTTACGCTTTTTTCGATTATCGGTAGGTTGGGAGTATGAGCAACATCCTTCGTGAACGAACCTTGCTGCCGCCCGAAGATCCGGCTGAGCTGCTGCGATTCGCCAGCGGGCTCAAGCGGGGGGGCCAGCCGGCCCGGGCACGGCTGATCGGCCCGGACGGCTCGGAAATCAAGATCCCCGACGAGCTGTACGGCGTGCTCCGTGATGTCGTCGTCGCCCTTTCGGAGGGCATGGCGATCTCGATCGCGCCGCACAACACCCTGCTCACGACTCAGGAGGCGGCTGACCTGCTGAACATCTCCCGGCCGACCCTGGTGCGTCTGCTGACGGAGGGCGAGATACCGCACACCATGCGAGGGCGGCACCGCCGGGTCCTGCTCCGGGACGTCCTGGACTACCAGGAACGCACTCGGCAGGAGCGCCGGCGGACGCTGGACCAGATGACAGCCGACGCCGAGGCGGACGGTCTGTATGACTTGACGGACATGCCCCGACGGACCAGGTGAGGATCGGACGGCGTGGCGTTCCCGGCATTCCTTGACACCTGTGTGCTCTACCGGCCTACCTCTGCGACACGCTGCTGCGTCTGGCCGAAGCCGCGGCGTACCGGCCCCTCTGGTCAGACGACGTGCTGATCGAACTGCGACGGAACCTGGTTGAGCGGGGTGTCGCGGCGGATCGTGCGCCCTCGTCAGGGCAAAAACCGGAGCAGATCCGACAAGGAGTCATGAGAGCGGCAGCGCGCACGTCAGCCTGAGCGACGGACGACTGCCCAGCCGAGGAAGCGGTCGAAGAGCTGCGCCGGGTCCTGCCCGGCGTGCGGGTTGAGGGCGTGGAGTTGGCCGGCCGCGTCGTGCAGCAGCCCGCCCAGATACACGAGCAGCGCTACCCGGTCGTGCGCGTACTCCCGCAGCAGCGTCACCCGCGCGGACCCGCACGGCCATGGCGCGGCGCAGGCCCGGCACAGCCACAAGGGGTGCAGCGGCGTGTGCGGACGGCCGGTCACCAGCGCCCGCCATTGGCCCGCCAGGTTTGTGCGGGCGTCAGCCGCCCCACCCGCCCCACCTGCGGGTTCGCCCGGGTCACCTCGTCCCACCACCGGGTGTTGCGTGGCGGCGGGGCGGGTGGCTCGGTCGGTACGGGCAGGTGCCGGTCGGGGCACGCGCGCCAGCGCAGGCCGCACGAGCACCAGCGCCGCCAGCCTCGCCAGGTGCACCGGTGGCGCGGTGCGAGCGGGACGGGCTTCGCGGCGCGTCGACGGCTCGCCGCCATTGTCAGCGCCTCCCATCGGGTACGCGGACGAGCCGGTCGCCGCGCGCCACTAGCTCGTCAACGGCCTGCTCGGTGAGCCCCCGGGAGCGCAGCACCCGCCGTCCCCAACGGTGCAGCCGACAGGGGTACGGGGTCCGGTCGCTGCGGCACAGCGGTCCCGCCCGCCACGACTCGGGTGCGTGCGCCAGCACCGCCCGGATGGCGAGTTCGAGGTCTTCGGCGGTTACGAACCAGGGCACCGGCAGCTCGCCGAGCACCCTCTCCACCGCGTCCACCGGCTGGCGGGTCAGGGGCACGTTGTCTCCTTCGGGGTCGGATGCGGCACCGAGGCGGGCGGGGGCAGCCGTTGCGCGGGCGGCTGGAGCCCGGCACCCGCCCCGGGCGCGCGGGCGGGCCCGCCCGCGTGCGGCGGGCAGGCGTGGCACCCGGCCGGCCTCGGAGGATTGGGCCGGCCGGGTGCGTTTCACGGGACGACCAACTCCGGGTTTGCAGACCAGGGAGCTGGCCGTCGTCAGCCTGACATAAGCGCTTATATAAAGCAAGGCATGAGTGGGCATTGGTTGCGATCACAAGTTGATGCGTGATCAAATGGCGGTGCAGACCAGGGAGATCAGATGCCCGCCAAGCCCAAGTGGGCGCGCCTTGCCGACCATATCCGTCAGCAGATCGCGTCCGGTGAACTCGTTCCGGGAGACAAACTCCCATCCACCGCTCAGCTCTGCCAGGAGCACGGAGTTTCCACCATCGTTGTCCGGCAAGCCATCTTCGCTCTCCGGACCGAGGGGCTTGTCGAAGGGGTGCAAGGCGTCGGCGTGTTCGTCGCCGAGCATCCGACGACCTGACCTCGCCGCACCCGTACCGGAAAGTCGGTGGCTTAGCCAGCGGCGGCGAGGCGGGCCAGCACCGGCGTGAGCGGGTCGAGGGCGTCGGCGCGGACGACGAACCGGGTGACGCCCCAGCGGTGCCGGTGCGCGGCGACCGCCGCGACGATCTCGTCCTCGGTGCCGGCCAGCACGAACGGCGTGGCCAGCAGCTCGGCGGCGGTCAGGCCGGTCTGCTCGGCGAACTGGGCGGTGGCGGCCTCGGCGTCGTCGGTGACGGCGACCAGCTGCACGAGCGCCTCCAGTGCCGGCGGCTCGGCCCGCCCGGCCGCCCCGGCCGCGACGCAGGCCAGCTGTGCCTCGATGTCCGCCTCGCGCCAGCGCACCTCGTGCATGTAGCCGTCGGGCAGGGTGCGCCCCAGGCCGGCCAGCCCGACCACGTCGGCGTGCGCGCCGGCCCAGCGCAGCATCGCCGAGTTCGCCGTGCCGAGGGTGAGCGGGACACGCCGCTGCACCGGTCGCGGCGTCTCCAGCCGCGCGGCCCGCACGACCAGGTCGGGGGAGTCGACGATGACCTCCTCGCCGTCGAGCAGCGCGCGGACGGCCTCGGCGACGGCCAGGCAGCGGCGCACCCGACCGGCGACGTCGGGGCGCTCCCGCCCGACCGCGTGCCACTCCGCCGGGGTGTGGCCGGCGCCGAGGCCGAGCCGGGCCCGACCGCCGGAGAGCAGGTCGAGGGTGGCCACATCCGAGGCGAGCAGCATGGGCTCCCGGATCCCGGCGTTGGAGACGTACGAGCCCAGCTTGATCGTCGACGTCACCGCCGCCGCGGCGGCCAGGGCGACGAACGGCGACGTCGTCTTACCGGGATGGTCGGCGGTGGACAGGGTCTCGAAACCGGCCGCCTCGGCCCGCCGGGCCAGGTCCAGCCAGCCCGGGCCGTCGGACGGGGTCGCCTGGAGGGAGAAGATCGCCATACGCCCACCCTGCCGGCCCCGGGGCCGGCAGGCCAACCCGACGCCGACAATTCTGCTACCGGCAGACCTACTCGGGGTCGGGCGGCGGGACGGGTACCCCGAGGAGCCCTTCGGTGGTGCCGTCGGTCAGCGCGTTGAGCGCGTCGACCAGCTTCTTCTCCTCGTAGACGAAGTGCGATTCGAGCAGCGCGGCGAGCGTGTCCAGCTCGGCCCGCACCTCGGCCGGCGGCGCGGCGGCGTCGGCCAGCTCCTCGACCCGGCGCAGGATCCCGGCCACCACGTGGTGGTCGGCCTCCAGCTCGCGCAGCACCGGGGCCAGCTCGGGGACGCGGTCGGCCAGCACCCGGAACGCCCCGGCGTCCTCGCCGGTGTGGTGCCGGGTCAGCGCCGCGCAGAAGGCCAGGCAGTGGGTCCGCAGGTCCCGGGGGCGTACGCCGGGCTCGCCCAGCCCGTCGCGGATGCGGGTGAGCTCCTCGCGGAGCCAGAGGTGGATCTCGATCAGTTGGTTGCCGAAGGCCCGCAGGCGCTCGTCCGGCGTGGATGGGTGCACGTGTGTCCCATGCTGTCCCGCGCCTCCATGCCCTCGGCGGTCTCCTTGCCGGGTGCACCGCGACGCTGCGGCCAGCCTACGACAGTGAGGACGGGTGCGACGAAACCGTTCAGGGACGCCGGACGGGCATGATTCTGACCAGCTCCTCCAGCCCCACGAAGTCGCTCGGGTTGGTGGTGTAGAGCGACAGGCCGTTCGCGTACGCGATGGAAGCGATCATCAGGTCCGCCAGCCGACGGCGGGTGGTGCGCCCGGTCGCCAGCACCGCACTGGTGATCATGCCGAAGGCCCGCGCCGCCTCGGCGTCGAAGGGTAACGGCTCGAACATGGCCTCGGCGTGTTGCAGAACGCTGGTCCGTCGGGCCCGCTCGGCGCGGTCGTCGGTGTGGTGCGGGCCTGCGGACAGTTCCGCGAGTGTCACTGCACTGATGACCATCTCGTCCGGCAGTTCCCCGGGACCCAGGGCGCTGAGGTGGATCACGATGTTCGTGTCGATCAGGCCACGAACCGGCGGCTCACCACTCACGGCTGAACGGGTCCTGCTCCACCGACGAGTCGATGTCTGCGCGGAAGGCCTCGGCGTCGAGCACCGGGGCCGTGGCGAAGGCGGCGAGCACCTCGGCCCGCGGCACGAAGGTGCGCCGGCGCAGCGGGATGAGCTTTCCGATCGGCGTGCCGTTTCGTGTGATGACGAATGATTCGCCACGCTCGACGTTACGCATGATCGCGCCCGATTCGTTGCGCAGCTCTCGTTGCGTGATCTCCCGATGAGCGTGCTCTGCCACGGAGCAATTCTAGGTCGGTGTGCTACGAAGTGCTACGACCGGCGGGATTCCTTGCGGTGTCAGGTCGACGGCTCCTCGGGGGCGCGCTCGCGCCAGCGGGCGCGCCAGGCGGCCTCGTACGCCTCGTGGCTGGTCTTCTCCTCGAAGACCCTCTCGCGCAGCGCGCGGCGGTCCTTCGCCTTGACCACCACCTCCACCCCCACCAGCCCGACGCAGATGGCGGTGAGCAGGGCGAGGGTGGCCAGCCCCGGCAGCACCAGGCCCACCGGGATGGCGGCGGCGAGCAGCAGCACCGCGCAGACCCTGGTCCAGTAGACGGTGCGCAGGGTGCGCGCCTGGAACAGCATGTTCGAGGCGAGATAGCAGATCACCCCGCCGAACAGCAGCGGGACGCCCGGCCCGTGCGTCGGCTCGGCGTACGGCACCTCGGGGTCGGCGATGTCGCGCACGACCTCCTCCGCGCCGAGGGCGAACAGGATGATCCCGGCGATCATCGGCAGGTGGAGATAGGCGTACGCGTCCCGGGCCATCGCCACCCGGGCCCGGCCCTCGGCCGCGTGCAGGGCGATCCGGGCGGCCGGGCCGACCACGTCGTAGTGCGCCCACCACAGCGCGGCGGTGAAGAATATGCCGAGCACCGCCGACGCCACCGCGGGCCAGGTCGGGGGCTGACCGAGCAGGTTGCTGCCGACGCCGACCGAGATGACCGACTCGCCCAGCGCGATGATCAGGATGAGGTCGTACCGCTCGGTCCAGTGCTCGGCGGAGGTCACCGTCCAGCCCCAGGCGCCGGCCACCAGGCCCATGCCGTACTGGAGCAGGACGACGCTGATCCAGAGCCCGTCCCGCACCAGTACGGCCCGGCCCGGGTCGTCGATCTGCGGCGGGATCAGCGCGGCGGCGGTGAGCAGCAGGGTGCTGACCGTCAGCTCGGGGGAGTACTTCAGCAGCAGCCGGCGCTCGCCGGGCTTCTCCTGCGCGATGTGCCAGTACAGCAACAGGTGTACGCCGCGGATCACCACGTAGCTCAACGCGACCACCATCGGCCCGGCGGCCACGTCCTCGGGGTCGCCGAACGCCTGCGGCAGGGACAGCGCGAAGCAGAACAGCGCGGCCATGCCGACGACCATCAGCACCGGCACGAAGCCCTCGCCCAGCCGGACCCGGGTGGCCACCACGCAGTGCACCACCCAGCACCACCAGAGCACGGCGAGCACCAGCAGGGCGTGCAGCAGCTGACGGCCGGAGATGTTGGCGGCGGTCGCCCGGGTGATGATGAAGAACGAGAAGACGAAGACCAGGTCGAAGAAGACCTCGAACCGGTCGACCCGGGCGCCGGGGGCGATCGAGACGGCAGGCCCCAACCGCTCGTGCCACCGGAAGCCGCCCACCAACCCACTCTCGCAGCGCCCCGACCGCGCCACGCCGGAATCGGGCCACGGCCGGCCCTGGGATCGGCAGGGCGGGCGGCGCGTCGGCAGGGCGGCTCTCGGATCGGCGGGGCGGGCGGCGCGTCGGGCGCGGGTGGGGCTGGCGGGGCGGCGGCGTGCGGGTCCGAGCCAGGTCGACAACGACGAGGGCGCCCCGGTCCGTGACCGGGGCGCCCTCTGTGCGTCGTGCGGGACTACAGACCCAGCTCGGCCTCGAAGCTGCCGGCCTCCAGCCGCTCCTTGACCGCGACCAGGAAGCGGGCGGCGTCCGCGCCGTCGATCAGCCGGTGGTCGTACGACAGGGCCAGGTAGACCATCGACCGGACGGCGACCACCTCGCCCAGCTCCGGGTCGTTGACCACGACCGGGCGCTTGACCACGGCACCCGTGCCGAGCATCGCCGACTGCGGCGACGGCACGATCGGGGTGTCGAACAGCGCGCCCCGGCTGCCGGTGTTGGTCAGCGTGAAGGTCGCGCCCGCGATCTCGTCCGGGCTGATCTTGTTGGTGCGGGTGCGCTCGGCCAGGTCGGCGATCCGCTTGGCGATGCCACCCAGGTTCAGGTCGCCGGCGCCGTGGATGACCGGGACCATCAGGCCGCGCTCCGTGTCCACCGCGATGCCGAGGTGCTCGGCGTCGGGGTAGGTGATCGTGCCCGCCTCCAGGTCCATGCTGGCGTTGACGATCGGGTAGGTCTGCAACGCCTCCACGGCCGCCAGGGCGAAGAACGGCAGGAACGACAGCTTCACGCCGTGCCGCTGCTGGAACGCGTCCTTGGCGCGGGCCCGCAGCTTGGCGATCCTGGTGACGTCCACCTCGACCACGGTGGTGAGCTGCGCCATCTCGTGCAGCGACTGCTGCATCCGCTTGGCGATGGTGGCGCGGATCCGGGGCAGCTTCTCGGTGGTGCCGCGCTTCGCACTCGGCTGCGGCCTGGCGGCCGGCTTGGCCGGGGCCGCCGCGGCGGCGGGCTGCGGGGCCGGGGCCGGCGCGGCCTTGGCCGCCTTGGCCTTCTCCGCCGCGTCCAGCACGTCCTGCTTGCGGATTCGACCGCCGACGCCGGTGCCGTTGACCGAGGCCAGGTCGACGCCGTGCTCGCTGGCGAGCTTGCGCACCAGCGGGGTCACGTAGCCGGCCGCCTCCTCGCCGCCCTGGACGGGCGCCGACGGGCGCTGCGGGGCCGGGGCCGCCGGCACCGCCTTCTGCTCGGCCTGCGCCGGCCGCGCCGAGACCTCGGCCTCCGCCGCCGGCTCGTTGTACGACAGGCCCGGGGTCGGCTCCTCGACCTTGGGCTCCGGCTTGGCCTCGGCCTTCGGCTCGGGCTTCGGCTCGGGCTTGGCCTCCGCCGGGGCCGCGCCGGCGGCACCGATCACGGCCAGGTCCGCGCCGACCGCGGCGGTCTCGTCCTCGGCGACCTTGATCTCCAGGACGGTGCCGGCGACCGGCGACGGGATCTCGGTGTCGACCTTGTCGGTGGAGACCTCCAGCAGGGGCTCGTCCACCTCGACGGTCTCGCCGACCTGCTTGAGCCAGCGGGTGACCGTACCCTCGGTGACGCTCTCGCCGAGGGCCGGCATCTTGACCGGGGTGCCCTCGCCCGACGGCGCCGGGGCGGCCTGCGCCCGCGGCTCCTCGACGGCCGGCTGCTCCGCCTCGGCCTGCGGCTCCGCGGCGGCCTCGGCGGCCTCCTCGGCCGGCTCCTCCTGCTGCGGGGCGGCCTCGCCCTCACCGGCGATCACGGCCAGCTCGCTGCCGACCTCGGCGGTCTCGTCCTCGCCGACCACGATCCGGCTCAGCACGCCCGCCGCCGGGGACGGGATCTCGGTGTCGACCTTGTCGGTCGACACCTCGAGCAGGGGCTCGTCGACCTCGACGGTGTCGCCCTCCTGCTTGAGCCAGCGCGTGACGGTGCCCTCGGTGACGCTCTCGCCGAGCCGGGGCATGGTGACCGATACCGGCATCTTCTAAGACTCCTTCATTCCCCTGGTGGGATCATCGCCCGTCGCCGGACGCCGCGGTTGTCGTGGTCAGGCGTGTGCGTGCAGCGGCTTGCCGGCGAGCGCCAGGTGCGCCTCGCCCAGGGCCTCGTTCTGCGTCGGGTGGGCGTGCACGAGCTGCGCCACCTCGGCCGGGTACGCCTCCCAGTTGTAGATGAGCTGCGCCTCGCCGACCATCTCGCCGACCCGGGCGCCGACCATGTGCACGCCGACGACGGGGCCGTCCTCCACCCGGACGAGCTTGACGAAGCCGGCCGTCTTGAGGATCTGGCTCTTGCCGTTGCCGCCCAGGTTGTAGTTGTAGCTCTTCACCTTGTCGGCGCCGTACTGCTCCTTGGCCTTCGCCTCGGTCAGGCCGACCGACGCCAGCTCCGGGTCGGAGTAGGTGACCCGCGGGATGCCGGCCTCGTCGATCACGGCCGGGTTCTGGCCGGCGATCTCCTCGGCGACGAAGATGCCCTGCTGGAAGCCGCGGTGGGCGAGCTGGAGGCCGGGCACGATGTCGCCGACCGCGTAGACGTTCGGCACGCTGGTGCGCAGCCGCTCGTCGGTCAGCACGTAGCCGCGGTCCATCTTGACGCCCTGCTCCTCGTAGCCGAGGCCGGCCGTGTTCGGGCCACGGCCGACGGCGACCAGCAGCAGCTCCGCCTCGACGGTCTCGCCGCCGGCGATGGTCACCTTGACGCCGCTGTCGGTCTTCTCGACCTTCTCGAACGGCTTGCCGACCTTGAAGTTGATCTTCCGCTTGCGGAAGGCCCGCTCCAGCGCCTTCGACGACTCCTCGTCCTCGGCGGCGACCAGCCGGGGGAGCGCCTCGATGATCGTGACGTCGACCCCGAAGGACTTCCAGACGCTGGCGAACTCGACGCCGATCACGCCGCCGCCGAGCACGATCGCGGAGGACGGCACCCGGTCCAGGACCAGCGCGTGGTCGCTCGTGATGACCCGCTCGCCGTCGACCTCCAGGCCCGGCAGGCTCTTCGCGTACGAGCCGGAGGCCAGCACGACGTTGCGGCCGGTGTAGCGCTTGCCGTCGACCTCGACGACGTTGCTGCCGACCAGCTTGCCGTGGCCCTCGACGATGGTGATCGCCTTGTTGCCCTTGAGCATGCCCTGCAGGCCCTTGTACAGGCGGGAGACCACGCCGTCCTTGTACGAGTTGACCGCGGCCATGTCGATCCCGACCAGCTCGGCCTTCACGCCGAACTGCTCCGACTCGCGGGTCTGGTCGGCGATCTCGGCGGCGTGCAGCAGCGCCTTGGTCGGGATGCAGCCGTTGTGCAGGCAGGTCCCGCCGAGCTTGCCCTTCTCGACCAGCGCGACCGTCAGGCCCAGCTGGACGGCGCGCAGGGCGGTCGCGTAGCCGCCGCTGCCACCTCCGAGGATGACGATGTCGAAGGTTGCGTCATTCGGCTCGCTCACGTCCAACTCCCAGGTCGCGTCACTGCTTCGGGGGGTCACGGCGGGGGGCCACGGACACACCCCACCTCGGTCATCTTGTCACCACCGGACACAGGCCGCGTAGCGAGGTGCCCAACGACACGTCCGAGACACGTACGCTGGGCACTGCCTTCGATGACGGAGCCTGGGGGAGACGGCCGGTGGGACTGTTCCGACGACGCAAGAAGGCGCGCGCCGTGAGCCTGGACCGCGCCCCCGACCGCGCCGATCTGGACCATCTGGAGAACTTCGTCCGGAGCCGGCGCGGGGTCGAGGCGTACATCGAGCCCCGCACGACCGTGACCGAGACCACCGTCATGCTGATCGCCGACGACGGCGAGTGGACCCGCCGCCGCGTCGACGGCCCGGACGGCGCCCGCCGATTCGCGTACCGGATGGGCATCCCCGTCTACGACGTCCGGCTGATGGGCTACCCGCAGCGGATGCGGGACTACAACGAGCGCCGCAAGCGCCGCCCCGAGTTGTTCTGACCCGGCGGCCGCGCCGCCACGTGGAACGGCGGAGGGGCCCCTCGTGACGAGGGGCCCCTCCGTGCACACCTCAGCCGTTGGCGGCGACGTCCTCGACGAGCTGGACGAGCGTGCGGACCGGGACGCCGGTGCCGCCCTTGGTCCAGTAGCCGGTCGGCTCGCCCGAGTGGTAGCCCGGCCCGGCGATGTCGATGTGCGCCCAGGCCACGTCCTCGGTGACGAACTCGCGCAGGAACACCCCGCCCTGGAGCATGTGACCGGCCCGGTCCATGCCGGCGTTGACCTGCGAGATGTCGGCCACGTCGGAGTCCATGCCCTTGCGCACGTCGTCCGGCAGCGGCATCGGCCAGGCCGGCTCGCCGACGGCGTCGCCGGCGACCCGGACCCGCTCGCACAGCTCCGGGCTGCCCATCACGCCGGCGATCTTCTTGCCCAGCGCGATGACCTGCCCGCCGGTCAGGGTGGAGGTCTCGAAGAGGTAGTCGCAGCCGTCCTCGCAGGCCCGCGCCATGGCGTCGGCCAGGATCATCCGGCCCTCGGCGTCGGTGTTGAGCACCTCGACCTTCTTGCCGTTGTACATGCTGATCACGTCACCCGGCCGGTACGACCGCCCGGACGGCATGTTCTCCGCCATCGGCAGGTACGCGGTCACCGCCACCGACGGCTTGAGCGCGGCGATCGCCAGCATGGTGGCGCCCACCGCGGCGGCGCCCGCCATGTCGGACTTCATCTCCCACATGCCCTGCGCCGGCTTGATCGAGATGCCGCCGGTGTCGAAGGTGATGCCCTTGCCGACCAGCGCGACCCGCTTGCCGTTGCCGCCGCCGGCCGGCGTGTAGCTCAGCTTCACCAGGCGCGGCGGGGCCTCCGAGCCCTGCCCGACGGCGATGATGCCGCCGTAGCCGCCGGCCGCCAGCGCGGCCTCGTCGAGGACCTCGACCTCGAGGCCGGCCTCGCGGGCGGCGTCCGCCACCGAGTCGGCGAAGGACGGCGGGCGCAGCTCGTTGGGGGCGGTGTTGACCCAGTCCCGGCTGCGCCGGACCGCGCCGCCGACCGCCTGGGCCCGGGCGATCTCGGCCTGGGCGCCGGCGTCACCGGCGTCCGGGACGGCCACCAGCACCTCGGCCACCGGCTCCCGCCGGGCCGGCTGCGGCCGGGTCTTGTAGCCGGCGAACCGGTACCCGCCGAGCAGCGCCCCCTCCGCAACGGCCCGCAGCGCGGCCGGCGCGTCGGCGTCGTCCGGCAGCGGCAGGGCCAGCGCCACCCGCGGCGCGCCGGCGAGCGCCCGGACGGCCGCGCCGGCCGCCCGACGCAGGGTCTCCGGGGCCGGGGCGGCGCCGGTCGGCTCCGGGCCGAGCCCGACCGCGGCGACCACCGGGGCCGTCACGGTGCCCAGCGTGGCCAGCTTGATCACCTCGCCGGGGCCGCCGGTCGCGCCCAACAGGGCCAGCGTCTCGGTCAGCTTGCCGTCGAAGGCGGCGGCGATGCTCTCCGCGCCGCTGGCCAGCAGCAGGGTCCCGGCGGGGCCGCTGGTGGCGTCCTGCTCTCCGGTCTGGCTGTGCACGCCGATCACGATCGCGTCGACGGCGAGTTCGGCGGGGTCGGTGTCGACCAGGCTCAGGGTGGTGCTGGGCGATGTCACTGAAGCTACTCCGGGCGGGCCGGGCCGGTCGCGTCGTGGCGTACCGGCGATGAAGGTCTCCGGCGGAACGTACCCGTCGGAGGTCGGGGCTGTCCCGCCGACGGCTCCGGCGGGTCCCGCCGATGCTAACCAGCCGTTCAGGCCCCGGTAAGTTCCCACCCATGACCGACGTGACCTCCGACGCCGCCGCGACCCGGCTGCGCCGTTCCCCTTTGCACGAGCGGCACACCGCTGCGGGCGCCAAGTTCGCCCCGTTCGGCGGCTGGGAGATGCCGCTGGAGTACGCCGGAGGCGGCGTGCTCAAGGAGCACACCGCGGTGCGGACCGGGGTCGGCGTCTTCGACGTCTCCCACCTCGGCAAGGCGCGGGTGACCGGGCCGGGCGCGGCGGAGTTCGTCAACGCCTGCCTCAGCAACGACCTCCGCCGCATCGGGCCGGGCCAGGCGCAGTACACGCTGTGCTGCGACGACGCCACCGGCGGCGTGGTGGACGACATCATCGCCTACCTGCACGCCGACGACCACGTCTTCCTCATCCCGAACGCGGCGAACACCGCCGAGGTGGTGCGCCGGCTCCGCGCCGCCGCGCCCGCCTCGGTCACGGTCACCGACGAGCACGAGGCGTACGCCGTCCTCGCCGTGCAGGGGCCGCGCTCGGCGGAGCTCCTCGGCGCGCTGGGCCTGCCGACCGACCACGGCTACATGAGCTTCTCCGGCGCGACCCTGGACGTGGCGTCCGGGCCGGTCGAGCTGACCGTGTGCCGCACCGGCTACACCGGCGAGCTGGGCTTCGAGCTGGTGGTGCCGGCGGAGCACGCCGTCGCGGTCTGGGACGCGCTCTTCGCCGCCGGGGAGCCCTTCGAGCTGCGCGCCTGCGGGCTGGCCGCCCGGGACACCCTGCGCACCGAGATGGGGTACCCGCTGCACGGGCAGGACCTGTCGCCGGAGATCACCCCGGTGCAGGCCCGCTCCGGCTGGGCGGTCGGCTGGGACAAGGCGGCCTTCTGGGGCCGCGACGCGCTGCTGGCCGAGAAGGCCGCCGGCCCGAGGCGTACGCTGCGCGGCCTGGAGGCCGTCGACCGGGCGATCCCGCGCCCGGGCATGGCCGTGTTCGTCGGCGAGGGGCAGGTCGGCACGATCACCAGCGGCACGTTCTCCCCGACGAAGAAGCAGGGCATCGCCCTGGCGCTGCTGGACACCGTCGCGAGCCTCGCCGACGGCGACCTGGTCGAGGTCGACATCCGCGGTCGCCGCGCCCAGATGCGCGTCACCCGCCCCCCGTTCGTCACCCCTTCGGTGAAGTAACCGCGACCCGTTGATCATGAGGTTCGCAGCCGCCGGATCGGCGTGCCCCGGCGGCAACTTCATGATCAACGGGGGTGGCCGGCGTGGTCAGACCGGGGGCGGGGGGCGTTCGCCGGCGTCCAGGACGGCCTGGGTCCAGCCGCCCTCGATGACGCCGGTGCCGTCGAGCACCGCCCAGTCGACCACGTCCGCCGCCTCCACCACGACGGGGGAGCCGATGCGCACGGTGGGGTCGGTGTTGGCGTCGCTGGCGCTCGCGCCGACGATCCGTTCCGCCGCGTCCCACGACGTCACCCCGGCCCAGACGTACTCCGGGCCGTCGTCGCCCGGCAGCCCGTACTTCACCACGAGCTGCGTCTCCGGCGGGAGCTGGCCGGCGAGGAACCGGGCCCGGACGGCGCCCAGCCCGGCGCGCGCGGTGGCGATCGCCCTGCTCATCGCGTCGCCCGGGCGGGCGTAGCGCACGTCCGGCTGGATACCGGCGAAGAGGGTCGCGCAGGCGGCGGCGTAGTAGCGGCCGTCCGGCCCCGGGTGCCCGGCCGGCGGGCGCAGGCTGAGGAACGAGTCGGCGTCCGGGTCGGTGGCCGGGTCCAGCTCCAGCCGCAGCAGCACCGGCGCCGTCGCCCCGTGCTGCTCCGGATTGCCGTACGCCACCGCGATGTCGTGCCCGGTCACCGTGGCCAGCACCGGCAGCTGCACGAACGCGGGCACCTCCTCGCCGGAGAGCCCGTCGGTCCAGTCCCGCAGCAGCCGCCGCGCCGCGCCGGTCATCACCGCGCCCCAGGCCCGGGTCAGGTGGTCCGGCACGCCCTGGGTCTGCAACTCCAGCAGCCCGAAGCGACGCAGCCCCTTCGTGGTGAACCAGAGGCCCTCGGCGTCCGAGGAGTAGGGCACCAGCACCCAGTCGACCAGCCGGATGCGCCCCTGCTCGTCGGGCAACGAGCGCAGCGCCGTCGCCGGGTCGAGGAACTGCAGGCCGAAGACGTCCACCACGTCGCCGTCGACGGTTTCGGCGACGGCCGCGGCCACCGCCCGCGCCGCCCACTCGTGGGCCGGCGGCCAGCCGGGCCGGTACTCGGCCTGCACCACCACCAGGTGGCTCGCGGCTGCCAGCCGGGCCAGCTGCGCCTCCGTGGCGCCGAACGCGGTGAGCAGGTCCGGCGGCAGCGCGGGGAACTCGCCGATCGGGCGGGTGTCCACGGTCATCAGCGGGCTGTCCAGCATCTGCCGGGCCAGCCCGTGCACCGGCTCGGCCAGCCGGCCGCTGAGCCGCTGCACGGCCGTCTTCGTGCTCACCTTCGGCAGCCCCGTCATGGGCACCAGATAGGTCGCGCTCAGCGACTCCGGGACCGGTACGGGCAGGAAGTCGTCCGTGATGAGCATGTCGTCCCCCGGATGGCCGCGCCGGTGCTGTCGTGGGAGAACGCTACCCGCCGCAGCGTGCCCCGTTCAGCCGGACAGCACCAGTCCCACGTAGACCAGCGTGGTGACCACCTCCACGGTCGCGCCGAGCACGTCGCCCGTGACGCCGCCGAGCCGGCGTACCACGTGCCGCAGCAGCCCCACCGCGACGGCGAGGGCGGCGGCGACGGCGAGCGGCCCCTGCCACGGGCGGCCCGGCACGGCCGCGAGGGCCGGCAGCGCGACGGCGACCGTCCCGCCTACCAGCGCGACGGGCCCGACGGTGCCGGCGACCAGCGCGCCGACCCCCCCCGGGCGGGCCCCCGGCACCCCGCGCCGGCAGGCCACCGCCACCCCGAGCCGGCCCGCCGCGGTCGCCGCCACCACCGCCGCGAGCGCCGCCGGCCACGACCGGCCGGCCAGCTCCGCGAGGGCCGCCGTCTGCACCAGGAGTACGACCACCAGCGCGACCACCCCGAACGGGCCCACGTCCGGCTTCTTCATGATCTCCAGCGCGGCCGCCCCCCGCCGGTACGACCCCAGGGCGTCCACGGTGTCGGCCAGCCCGTCCAGGTGCAGCCCGCGGGTGAGCAGCGCGCCGGCGCCGACGGTCACGGCCGCCGCGACCAGCGGCGGCGCGAGCGCGCCCGGGAGCAGCAGGATCGCGGCCAGGACGGCGCCGAGCAGCGCGCCGACCGCCGGGGCGAGCGCCATCGCCGTCCCCGCCACCGGCCGGTCGATGCGCCCGGCGCGCACCGGCAGGGTGGTGAAGGTGGTCAGCGCCAGCCGCGCCCCGTCGGCGAGCCGCGACTCAGCCGGCACGCCGGCCGGACGGGTCCACCGGCTCCGTCTCCGGCTCCGTGCTGGTCGGCCCGGGGCCGGCCGGCTCCGGCTCGCGGAAGTCGGGCTCGTCGGTGTCGACACCGGGCTCCGGCCCGCCGTCCCCGTCGTCGTCGCCGTCCTCCCCGCCGCCGCCGGGCGACGGGCGGGCCGGCAGCGCGGCGGCCAGCGCCAGCACCGATCGCAGCAGCGGCAGCGCGGCCAGCGCGTTGGCGCCCTCGCCGAGGTCGAGGTGCACGTCGAGCAGCGGGGTCAGGCCCAGCACGTCGGCGGCGAGCCGGACGGCGGGATCCCCGCGGTGGTCGGCCAGCAGGCACCAGTGCCGGGCCTGCCCGGCCAGGTCACGGCTGACCATGGCGGCGGCCACGCCGACCGGCCCGTCGAGCATGACCGGCAGCCGGCGGGCGGTCGCGCCGAGCAGGACGCCGGTGGCCACGGCGACGTCCCCGCCGCCCAGCTCGGCCAGCACGTCCTTGGCGCCGCGCGGCGAGCGCCGGGTCCGGTGCAGCGCGTCCCGCACGGCGGCGCACCGCCGCATCCAGGCCGCGTCGTCGATCTCGCCCGAGTCGGTGACCACGCGGCCGAGCACCGCGGGCGTCTCGGCGCCGGCCGTCGCGGCCAGCACCGCCGCCGCGGCGGCCTCGGTGCCGGCGCCGCACGCCCCCAGCACCAGCAGGTGTACGCCCGCGTCGGCGGCCTCCTCGGCGAGCCGCCAGCCCTCCCGCAGGGCCGCCTCGACCTGCTCGCCGGTCAGCGCCGGCTCGTCCTCCATCGGTGCCGAGGCGGGGGTCTCCACGACCTGGAGGTCGGCGCCGCTCTCGGCGGCCAGCCGGGCCAGCACCCCCCTGCCGGCGCGGGCCTGCCGGGCCCGGCGCGCCGACTCGCCGTCCACGCTGCCGGCGGCGGCACCGCCGAGGTGGTCGCCGTGCAGCAGCAGCACCCGTACGGAGCCCCACGGGGCCGGCGTGGCGGTGCCCTGGGTGGCGGCGGCGAACCCGACCACCCGCTCCAGGGCGCCCAGCCCCGCCCCGGGCACGTCCAGCGTGGCGAGCCGCTCGACCGCCTGCGGGCCGGCGTACTCGTCGGGCATGGGCAGTTCCATCCCGGGCTGGATGACCAGGCCGGTGGCGACCACCGGCAGCGTCATGGTCGGTGCGGCCCAGGCGGTGCCGTCGGGCTCGGCCGACGCGGGGGCGGGCACGCCCGCGGCGGGCTCCGCGGCGCCCACCGGCCCGCCGGCCGCGCCGGTGGCGGTCGTGGCGGCGGCCGGCCCACCCGTCGCGGTGAGCGGGGCCGGGCCGGGCTGGGCCGGCACGACGCCCGGCTGCGGGGCGCCGGGCTTCAGCCAGGCCGCCTGCCCGGCGACCACCAGCACGACCGCGTCGCAGGCGTCGGCGACCGCCCGGTTGGCCGCGCCGAGCGCGTCGGTGAACGCCCGGCCGAGCGGGGTGGTCGGCACCAGCGAGAGCCCGACCTCGGGGCTGACCAGCACCAGCCGGGCTGCGCAGCCGCGCACCGCCGCCGCCAGTTCGGCGACGGTGGCGGTGTCGTCGGCCGGTTGGTGGGCCGGGTCGAGCAGCACCGTCACCCAGCCGCCGAGGTCGTCGACGAGCAGCGTCTCGTTCGGGCCGGCGGAGGCGATCACGTCCGCCAGGCGGCGCGGGTCGTCGGCGGTCTCCTCGGTGGTCCAGGTCTCCGGTCGGCGGGCGCGGTGCGCCGCCAGCCGGGCCGCCCACTCCGCGTCGTCGGCGGGCGCGTCGGCGGCGGTGGCCACGTAGCGGACCGTCGGCGCCTCGGCGACCAGGGACTCGGCGAACTCCGACTTCCCGGACCGGATGCCGCCGAGCACCAGGACCGTGTTCCACCCGTCAACCGACATGCCCGTACTTTAGAGCCAGCCCCCGGGGCGTGGCCCCCGGAGGTGCGAGGAGCCGGCGGCCCCGGCGGGCGTCCGGCCAGCGGCCGGCGGGGGCGGTCAGCCGACGCGGGCCCGCCCACGGCGGGTGAGGCGCCGCGGGCCCCGCTCAGCCGCAGTGCTCGAAGCCGCTGCCGTAGCTGGCCCCGCCGGTCGACCCGCCCCACCTCACGCAGACCCCGGCGGCCTTCGCCCGCACCGGCCCGGCGTAGTAGGAGAACGACCCGCTGTCGGTGCTGCGTGCCCGCCCCTGCACCTCCAGCCACGCCGAGGCGGACGTGGGTGTGCCCACCGCCGACTCCTTCATCGTCACCACGCAGTTGGTGCCGGTGCCCGCGTGGTAGAGCAGGTAGACCCGGCCCTTGCGGACGCCCGAGGCGGTCAGCGAGGCCGAGTCGATCACCTTGTACCCGCTGCCGCACGCCTCGACCGGCGTGTACGGGTTCGGCTTCGCCGGCTGGCTGGTCGTCGGGGCGGAGCTGGGCCGCCCCGACGAGGTGACGGTCGGCTCGCCGCCGGTGGTGGGGGCCGGGGAGCGGCCGGGCGTCGACGAGGGCCCCCCAGCCGACGGGGCCGCCGACCGGGCGACACCCGACGACGGCTCGACCTGGAGCTGCCCCGTGCCGTCGCCGCCCTCCGGCTCCGAAGTCCCCGCCGCCACGGACTTGCCGGTCAGCGTCGTTGGCGTGTCCCCGCCGGCCGGGTCCCCGCCGGAGAAGAGGGCCGTCGCCCCCACCACCCCGGCCAGCACCACGAACACGGTGGCCGCCGCGCCGATCAGCGCGGCCCTGCGCCGCGGCGACGGCCGCGCCTCGACCGGGTCCTCCCGGGTCGGCGGCAGCCCGCCCCACGTGTCGCCTCCGGCCGCCGGATGATCCGGGCGCCCGAACGGGGCCACCCCGGCCGGCGGGGCACTGGCCTGGTCGAACGGTCCGGCCCCGAACGGCAGCGGGCCGGCGGGCGGGAACGGCGGGTGGCCGGGAGGCGGCGTACCGCCGGGGGTGCCGGGCAC
>NZ_JBFAVI010000134.1:0-19002 GCF_040679695.1 Micromonospora sp. NPDC052213 | reverse complement strand
CGGCGGGCCGAGTCAGGCGGCGGTCCCGTACGGGGATCGCAGGGGTGCCGGCGTCAGCCGGCCCGACAGCGCGCACGGAACTTCGCGTGCCCGTCCTCGGCCGGGCGGTCGGAGCGTGTGGCGGAGGAGGTTCGGTGTCGCGTCGGCCGGCTCGCTCGGAACACGCGGAGGCCAGCGCCGGCACGAGCGCACCGGCAGCGGGCGATCGCGTCCTGACGCTGCCGAACCTGATCAGCTTCGTCCGGCTGCTGGGCGTCCCGCTCTTCCTCTACCTCCTGCTCGTCGCGCACGCCGACGTGGCCGCGATCGTGGTGCTGGCCGTCGGCGGCACGACGGACTGGGTGGACGGGTGGGTCGCGCGCCGGATGCGCCAGGTCAGCCGGCTGGGGGAGTTGCTCGACCCGGCCGTCGACCGCCTCTACATCCTCGCCACCCTGGTCGGGTTCACCGCCCGGGGTGTGGTGCCCTGGCAGTTCACCGCGGCGCTGCTGGCCCGGGAGCTGCTCCTGTTGGGGTCGTTGGCGGTGTTGCGGCGGTACGGGTACGGCCCGCCGCCGGTGCACTACGTCGGCAAGACCGCGACGTTCCTGTTGCTGGCCGCCTTCCCGGTCCTGCTGCTCGCCGCGGCGGTTCCCGGCGCCGAGGCGGTGGCCGGGCCGATCGGTTGGGGGCTGGCCTGGTGGGGCCTGGTGCTCTACTGGGTGGCCGGCGCGATGTACGTGGTGCAGGCGGGCCGGCTGGTCAGGGCCGTGCGCGCCGAGGGAGCGTCGGCATGACGACGCCGCCGGGCGAGGGCCGGGGACGGTCCGACCGGGTGTACGCCCCGGACTTCCTCACCGAGTTGTTCCGCAATCCGCTGGATCCGGGGTACGCCGACGCGGCGGCCCGGCGCCGGGAGCGGCAGGCCCCGCCGGCGGGGTGGCGGCACTGGTCGGCGCGGTCGGTGAGCCTGGTCCTGGCGGTGGTGCTGGGGTTCCTGTTCGCGGTCGCGTACCGGCAGACGTTGGAGGCCGAGCCGGGGCGCAGCCAGGCCCGCTCCGGCCTGGTGGCGCAGATCAAGCAGCGGGAGAGCGAGACCGACCGGTTGTCGGAGCGGGCGGACCAGTTGCGGGCGGAGGTGACGCGGCAGCGGGCCGCGGCGCTGGGCGGCTCGGAGGCGGCGCGGCTGCGCACCCTGGAGGCGGGCACGGGCCTGGGGCGGGTGCGGGGTGACGGCGTGGTGGTGCGGCTGGCGGACGCGCCGCAGAATCCGGACGCGGTGACGGGCGCGGACGTCGGTCCGTCCCGGGTGATCTACAGCGATCTGCAGGGGGTCGCCAACGACCTGTGGGCCGCCGGCGCGGAGGCGATCTCGATCAACGGGCAGCGGTTGACGGCGACGTCGACGATCCGGTCGGCGGGGCAGGCGATCCTGGTGGACTTCCGGCCGGTGACGGGGCCGTACGAGGTGTCGGCGATCGGGCCGGGGTCGATGCGGGACCGGTACGAGGACAGTCGCAGCGCGTTGACGATGCGGAAGGTGGCGGAGGACACCGGGTTGTCGTTCGCGGTGCGGGAGGCGGAGGACCTCACCCTGCCGGCCGCTCCGGAGCCGCGGCTACGCTACGCGGAGCCTCCGGCGAGCGCGAGTCCGTCGCCGTCGGGGGCGGACCGTTCCGCCAGTTCTCAGCCGTCCGGTTCGAGGACGTCTCCCAGCCCCTCCGGAGGTGGTCGATGATCGCGGTGCTGGCGTTGCTCGCCGGTGTGGTCCTCGGGGTCTGGCTCGACCCCACGGTTCCGGCGGGGTTGCAGCCGTATCTGCCGATCGCGGTGGTGGCGGCGTTGGACGCGGTGTTCGGTGGGGTGCGGGCGAAGCTCGACCGGATCTTCGACGACAAGCAGTTCGTGGTGTCGTTCATCTCCAACGTGCTGGTGGCGGGTCTGATCGTGTACCTGGGTGACCAGCTCGGGGTGGGTGGCCAGTTGTCCACGGGTGTGGTGGTCGTGCTCGGGGTGCGGATCTTCGGGAACGTGGCGGCGATCCGCCGGCACCTGTTCCGGGCGTAGGTTTGTGGCGATGAGCAGCGATGAGCACACGGAGACGGGCACGGGTTGGCCGCAGCCGGCGGGGCCGGGGCGGCCGTCGGGTCCGGCGGGGGAGCCGGATCCGCGTCCTGACGCGCCGGATCCGGACGAGTTGAGCCCGTTGGCGCCGGAGCGGGCGGAGCCGCCCGTGGCGGAGCCGGACCGGTTCGACGAGGGCGCGACGGTGGACCTGGGTCGGGCTGCCGGTGAGGGGTCGGGCGGGTCGTCGCCGGAGGCGTCGGCGGCGGCGGGGTCGTCGGTGGGCGCGGGGTTGCCGCGGCGGCGGGTGAGTTCGGCCGGGGTGATGATCGCGGTGCTGCTGGCGTTGTTGGGGTTCACGCTGGTGGTGCAGTTGAAGACGACGTCGACGGATCCGACGGTGGCGGCGACGCGGCAGGAGGACCTGGTCCGGATCCTGTACGACCTGAATTCGCGGGAGGTCCGGCTGCGGCAGGACATCGCGGCGCTGGAGGAGAGTCAGCGGCAGTTGCGTTCGGGTGAGCAGGGGCGGCAGGCGGCGTTGGACGAAGCGTCGCGGCGGGCCGACGAGTTGGGCATCCTGGCGGGGACGTTGCCGGCGACGGGTCCGGGGTTGGCGGTGCGGTTCGAGGCGGGTGAGAAGCCGATCTCGGCGTCGCGGGTGTTGGACGCGGTGCAGGAGTTGCGGGGTGCCGGCGCGGAGGCGATGCAGATTTCCGGCGGTGACCGGGCGACGGTGCGGATCATCGCGTCGACGTACTTCCTGGACGGGGAGAGCGGGTCGTTGGTGGTGGACGGGCGTCGGTTGACGGGTCCGTTCACGATCACGGTGATCGGTGATCCGGCGACGATGCGTACGGCGTTGAACATTCCTGGCGGGGTGGTGGCGTCGGTGACGGGCGACGGCGGTAAGTTGATCGTTGAGGATCGTGAGGCTGCCGAGGTTTCGGCGCTGCACGCGCCGATCAAGCTGGAACACGCCCGTCCGGTCTCCTGACCGGCGCGGCTCGCACCGGTGGTGTCCGGTGCGTCGATGGTGAAGGACGCGTCTGGTGATTCCTGAGGATCTGCGGTATTCCGCCGAGCACGAGTGGGTGGCGGGTGACGGTGGCGGCCCGGTGCGGGTCGGCATCACCCACTTCGCGCAGGACGCCCTGGGCGACATCGTGTATGTCCAGCTGCCCGATGTCGGTGCGGTGGTGGCGGCGGGCGAGTCGTTGGGTGAGATCGAGTCGACGAAGAGTGTGTCGGAGATCTACGCCCCGCTCGGCGGTACGGTGGCGGCGCGCAACGAGGCGCTCGGCGACACCCCTGAGGTGATCAATACTGACCCGTACGGTGCGGGTTGGTTGGTGGAGATCACCCCGGACGATCCGGCGGCGGTCGAAGGGCTGCTGTCCGCGGACGCGTATCGTGAGCTCACCGAGAGCTGAGTGCGTCCCCTCCGGGCGTGGTGGCTGTGTCCGCGCGTCCGGTTGCCCTGCATTTCGGCGCTGGCTAGGCTCGCCAAGTCGACCGAGAACCCAATAGTTGAGCGTTGCGGAATTGCCTTTCCGGGCACGGGGAGCCAGCCGCCGGGTGTTGGAGTGCCCGGCGGCCAGACCCGCCATTTCCCGACGCCGACCGAACAGATCCGTGAGGTGGTCCCATGACGCGCCCAGACGACGAGTTCCCCCCGCTCGACGTCACTTCGACGCTCAATCTCGGTTCGCTCGACGAAGTGCTGGAGGGGCCGGATACCGATGTGGTGCCGAGCCGGATGTCCGGTTCGTTGCCGCCGGGGATGGCGCTGCTGGTGGTTCGCCGGGGTCCGAACGCGGGTGCCCGGTTCCTCTTGGATCACGATGTGACGACGAGTGGCCGGCATCCGGACAGTGACATTTTCCTGGACGACGTGACGGTGTCGCGGCGGCACGCCGAGTTTCACCGTGACGGTGGGACGTTCACTGTGCGGGATGTGGGAAGCCTGAACGGCACGTACGTGAACCGGGAGCGGGTCGAGGCGGCCACGTTGAGCAACGGTGACGAGGTGCAGATCGGTAAGTTCCGGGTGGTGTTCATCGCCGGTCCGCGCCCGGAGGAGGAGGCCGGCCGGGGGTGAACGAGCCTGCGGCCTCCACGCCGCCCGGGGCGGCCCGTGCCCGACCGTTGATGAGCATCGGTGAGGTGCTGGGCCAGCTGCGGGTGGATTTTCCGGACGTGACGATTTCGAAGTTGCGGTTTCTCGAGGCCGAGGGCCTGGTGGAGCCGCAGCGGACGGCGGCGGGTTACCGGAAGTACAGCTGGGACGATGTGGCGCGGTTGCGGTTCGTGCTGACCGCGCAGCGGGACCAGTATCTGCCTCTGCGGGTGATCCGTGATCAGTTGGCGCAGTGGGACGCGTCCGGGGAGTCGCCGGGTCGGCAGCGGCCGACGTTGGTGGCGGTGGGCCCGGGTGGCGAGGTGCCGGGGCGGGTGTCGGAGGAGCCGGCCGGGTCGCCGCAGGTGCGGCTCGGCCGGGCGGATCTGGTGGCGCGTAGTGGGATCGACGAGTCGACGCTGGGTGAGTTGGAGCGGCTCGGTGTGGTGGTGTCGGATCCGCCGGGTTGGTACGACGACGATGCGTTGATCATCGCGCGGGCGGTGGCGGGTCTGGCGGCGTACGGGTTGGAGCCGCGGCATCTGCGGGGTTACCGGACGGCGGCGGACCGGGAGGTCGGTTTGTTCGCGCAGTTGGTGGCGCCGTTGGCGCGGCAGAGTGATCCGGCGGCGCGGGCGCGGGCGGCGGAGACGGCGCGGGAGTTGGTGGCGTTGTCGCAGCAGTTGCACGCGGCGTTGGTGCGGGTGGGGTTGCGGTCGACGTTGGGTCGGTGATCCGGCGGGGTTGTGGGGAAAGATCTGCCCCGGGAAGCGTGTCGTAGGCTTGCCGGGGTAACCCCTTTCTGGCGCGGGCGTGGTGCGGGTAGCGCATGGGACGGCCGTGTCGCGGTCCGTGTACCGTGCAGGGAAGGGCACGGTGCGGCGTAGGTGACAACGACACGGAGGCGGCGGTGCGCGAGCTGAGCGTGGTCGGAGTTCGGGTGGAGCTGCCCAGCAACCAGCCGATCGTCCTGCTCAGGGAGGTCGAGGGGGACCGCTATCTGCCGATCTGGATCGGCGCGGTCGAGGCGACGGCGATTGCTTACGAGCAGCAGGGGGTCAAGCCGGCCCGGCCGCTGACCCACGATCTTCTGCGGGACGTGTTGGCGGCGTTGAAGGCGCCGTTGCGGGCGGTGGAGATCACCGAGCTGAAGGAGAACGTCTTCTACGCCGATCTGTTGATTGGTGACGGGGTGCGGGTGTCGGCCCGGCCGAGTGATTCCATCGCGTTGGCGTTGCGGGTCGGTGCGCCGATTCGTTGTGCGGAGGAGGTCCTCAGCGAGGCGGGGATCGTGATTCCCGACGAGCAGGAGGACGAGGTGGAGAAGTTCCGCGAGTTCCTGGAGCAGGTGCGTCCGGAGGACTTCGCCGGCTGAGTCCCGCGTCTTCCCGGCGTCACGTTCGGTGACGTTTCGGTACGGTGGGTGATCTTCGTTGTCGTGGCGCGGCGTGTCGCGTCGGTTCCTCCGGGGCAATCTCTGAAGGCGGCTATAGGGTTGCCGTGTCGAGGGGTGCACGTCCCGGAAACGACGTGTCACCGCACTGGCGGGGAGGTTGTCCGGATGCACGAGCCGCGAGATCCCGATCCGGGTACGGAGCTGGACGAGCCGGGTGTGACGTCGCCAGGGTTGGCGACTGAGGGTGACGACACCGTTGGCTATCGAGGTGTGACGGCCTGCCATGCGGTGGGGATCAGCTACCGCCAGTTGGATTACTGGGCGCGCACCGGGTTGGTGGTGCCGAGCGTGCGGGACGCGTCGGGTTCGGGCACGCAGCGGTTGTATTCGTTCCGGGACCTGGTGGTCCTGAAGGTGGTGAAGCGGCTGCTGGACGCCGGGGTGTCGTTGCAGAACATCCGGAAGGCGATCGAGGCGCTGCGGTCCCGTGGGGTGGCGGATCTGGCGGGCATCACGTTGATCTCCGACGGGACGACCGTGTACGAGTGCCGGTCGCCGGAGGAGGTGGTCGACCTGTTGCAGGGCGGCCAGGGGGTGTTCGGCATCGCGATCGGCGGGGCGTTCAAGGAGATCCAGGGTTCGCTGTCGCATCTGCCGGCGGAGCCCGCGACGTCGGTGCCGCCGTCGGCGCCGGCGGGGGATCCGGTGGGTGACGAGTTGGCGGCGCGCCGGGCGCGGCGTCGGGCGGGCTGAGCGCGGCGTCGGGGCGCGTGCCGCCGACCCCAGGCCCGGGGTGGCGACGTGCTCACTCCCTGCGGTGACGGGTCGCCCCACAGGTGGGGCAGCTCGACAGCGCCCACGTCAACCAACCCACCGGTCCTGCCGACAGCGGGTCGACGGGTCGTCACCCCGCAGCCGACCCCACACCGACGCTGTGCGGACGCCTGCGACAGCCGTAATCGCACCACCGACATCCAGGCACGGGCGACGCGCGACCACCGACGGGGTGTGGCCCGCCGTGCCCGGCGCAGGGATCAAGCCTGACCGCCCGGAGCCGGGCGCGGCGGGCCACACCCCCACCCCCGCCAGGGGAGGCACAGCGCGTGCCAACGCCCGCCGGGCGAAGCAAGGCAAGCGTACGCATGGGATGTCCAGAGTGGCGTGCTTGCGGGGGCAAACGTCGATTGTGGACGTTTTCGACGTGAGTCGGGCTGTTGACAGTCTTTGCGTGGCCGGGAATCCTATGTGCGGCGCGCGGCTTGCCGCGCGCATGTCACTGTCCGTGACATGCGCGGTGGCGGGTCGGTGAACCGTGCCGGGGGACGACGCAGAAGGCGACGACCGCGCCTGCCCGACGATCGGATTTGAACAAAGTGCAGACTGACTATCATGCCGCCGCCGTGTTGGTGGATGCCGGCGGGCGTGTCGTGGACGGCGAGGGGTCGGGCTGCCCGGTGGCGCATGCTCCCCGGCCGCAGGCGCCTGCGATGGAGGATGTGGCGGCGGAGGCCGTCGAGTTCCTGCGTCTCTACCACGCGGAGCGGCGGCTGCCGGACGTGGCCGCGCGGATCGCGGAGGTGCGGGAGGAGATCGCGCTGACCGGCACGTACCGGCACACCTCCGAGGAGCTGGCGTACGGGGCGAAGGTGGCGTGGCGGCAGTCGGTGCGCTGTGTGGGGCGGGTCCGGTGGGCCGGGTTGAGGGTCCGGGACCGGCGGGACGTGACGACGGTGGCGGGGATCGCGCAGGAGTTGGCGCAGCACCTTTCGGTGGCTGACAACGGTGGGCGGATCCAGTCGGTGATGACGGTGTTCGCGCCGGACCGGCCCGGGGTGGGTCCGCGGGCGCGGATCTGGAACGACCAGTTGATCCGCTACTGCGGTCATCGGATGGACGACGGGTCGGTGCTGGGTGATCCGGCGCAGGTGGCGATGACGGACGCGGCGCGGCGTCTGGGCTGGCGTCCGCCGGCGGTGCCGGGACGGTTCGACCTGCTGCCGTGGGTGATCGAGACGGCGTACGAGGATCCGACGCTGGTGGAGGTGCCGCGGGACCTCGTCCGCGAGGTTGCCCTGACGCATCCGGCGTACCCGTGGTTCGAGGAGTTGAGGCTGCGCTGGCACGCCCTGCCGGTGATCAGCAACATGCGCCTGCGGGTCGGTGGGGTGGACTACAGCTGTGCCCCGTTCAACGGGCACTACCTCAGTGACGAGATCGGCACCCGGAACATGGGTGACCGGGACCGGTATGACCAGTTGCTGCCGGTGGCGCGGGGGTTGGGGTTGGACACCTCGCGGGAGGACACCCTGTGGCGGGAGCACGCCGTGTTGGTGATCAACCAGGCGGTGTTGCACTCGTTTCGGGCGGCGGGTGTGCGGGTGTCCGATCCGCACACCGAGTCGGAGCTGTTCATGAAGTTCTGCGCGCAGGAGGAGCGGGCGGGCCGGCCGGTGCACGGTGACTGGTCGTGGCTCAACGGCAGTGTGGGGTGGGCGGCGTTGCACGCGGTGCACCACCGCTACTACGACACCCGGGTGCCGGATCCGAACCTGTGGCAGGGCGACCGCGCGTACGGGACGTCGGGCGTGGTGGGGCTGACCCTGCGGGAGCGTCACGACGCCGCCCGCCGGCAGGAGGGCTGAGGCATGGACGTCGCGGCGTTACGCCAGAGTTGGGCGCAGTTCTGCGTGGCCGGTCCGGAGGCGGCGAAGTACTTCTACGCCACGTTGTTCGTGATCGCGCCCGAGGCCCGCACGATGTTCCCGACGAACATGCAGTACCAGCAGGACAAGTTGCTCTCGGCCTTGGGGCACATCATCACCCACGTCGACGACGAGCGGGAGCTGACGGCGTTCGCGCAGCGGTTGGGGGCCGACCACCGGCGGTTCCGCGGCGAGGACCAGCAGGGTCGGCCGGTGCCGTTGGCGGAGTGGCACTACATCTGGGTCGGGCAGGCGTTGCTGGCGACGCTGGAACGCTTCCTCGGGCCACGGTGGACGCCGGCCCTGCGCGCGGAGTGGGCCGCGGCGTACGAGCTGGTGGCGCGGTTGATGCTGACGGGGGCGGCGGAGGCGGAGCGGACGTCGCCGCCGTACTGGGAGGCGGAGGTGCAGTGGGTGCAGCGGCGCCGCGCCGACGTGTGCGTGTTCACGGTCCGCCCGAACTACCTGTGCGAATACCTGCCGGGGCAGTCGCTGCCGGTGCAGGTGCCGCAGTTGCGCATGTGGCGGTACCTGTCGCCGGCGAACGCGCCGCGCGCCGACGGGACGATCGAGTTCCATGTCCGGGCGGCGGGTCGCTTCTCCACGCATCTGGTGCGGAAGCTGCGCGAGGGCGACCAGTTGTTGTTGGGGTTGCCGGTGGGGGCGGCGTTGTCGTCGTACGACCGGTCGCAGTTGCCGTTGCTGCTGGTGGCGGGCGGCACCGGGTTGGCGCCGTTGCGGGCGGTGGCGGAGGCGTTGCAGCAGGGGCCGGGGCGTGCGACGACGCTGGTGGTGGGCGGTAAGACTCCCGACGACCTGTACGACGACCGGGCGTTGCGGGAGTTGGCGGCGACGCCGCCGGCGGGGGCGTGGCGCTCCGGTGCGGGCGGCGGCTGGTTGCGGTACGTGCCGACGGTGGAGAGCGGCTGGCAGTGGCAGGGTGAGGTGGGTACGGCCGGTCAGACCGCGGTGCGGTTGGGTCCGTGGCGGGACACCGAGGTGCTGGTCTGCGGCAGTCCGGAGATGACCCGGGAGACGATCACCGCCCTGACGGTGTCCGGTGTGCCGCCGGAGAGGATCCTGGTCGAGAGTTACGACCAGTCTCTTTATCCACCTCTCGCGAGTGCGGCGGCCGCCGCGCCGCGGGACTTCAGTTGGACAGGTGTCCGATGAGCATCGATAGTGGCGATCGGGTCTCCGCCGCCCCGACCGGGGAGCTGACCCGGGCGTTGGGCGCGCTGGAGGCCCGCCGTTTCCGGGGCAGCCAGTGGCTGTCCGCCGACGAGGTCGCCGGCCTGGCCCGGTCGGTCGACGAGCGGATGGCGTTGCTCGACGGTGAGGTGGATCGGCTGCGGCGGGAGAACGACGGGCTGGTGCGGCAGGTGGAGATGCTGCGTCACGGCGCGCTGCCCAGCACCGCCCCGCAGGGTCCGGATCCGCTGGTGGTCGAGTTGGCGGTACGGGCGCAGGACGAGGCGAACCGGACGATCAGCGAGGCCAGCACGGAGGGCGCGGAGATCATCGCCGACGCCCGGCGACAGGCCGACGAGATCCTCGCCGAGGCGCACCGCCGGGCGGGGTCTCTTTCCCCTCAGGGGGAGCCTCGGGGTGAGGATCTGCGGCGGCAGGTGCGGGAGCTGGAGGGCCGGCACGCGGCGCTGGTGGCGGCGGTGTCGACGGCGCAGCAGCAGCTGAGCCAGTGGCAGGAGCACCTGTCGGCGCAGTCGGAGCAGTTGCGGGCCGACGCCTACGCCGCCGGGGCGGCCAGTGCGCGGCTGCGGGCGGTGCTCGACGGCTGACCCGTGGGACGCCGCGCCGGCGGGTGCCGGACGAGGCGTGGTGGACGCCGCCCGATTCGGGCGGCGTCGGCGGGGACCTTGCGGCCGGTCAGCCGGCGGGGACGGAGGCGACGGCGTCGGCGATCGGGGTTTCCCCGCCGACCAGCTCCAGGATCTGCCCGGCGGTGCGGGGCTCGTAGAGCAGGGCGAGCAGCACGCGGGCGACGTCGGCGCGGGTGACCGCGCCCGGGGGCACGTGCCGGGCCAGGGTGATCCGTCCGCTGGGTGGGTCGTCGGTGAGCCGGCCGGGCCGCAGCACGGTCCAGTCCCAGTCGAGGTCGCGGCCGGTCACGTCGTCCTCGGCGGCTTTCTTCGCCCGCAGGTACGCCGCGAACACCTCGTCGGTGCCGGCGGGCGGCTCGCCGTCCACGCCCATCGAGGAGACCAGCAGGTAGCGGCGGACGCCGGCGCGTTCGGCAGCGTCGGCGAGCAGCACGGCGGCGGCCCGGTCGACGGTGTCCTTGCGGGCGGCGCCGCTGCCGGGGCCGGCGCCGGCGGCGAAGACCACCGCGTCGGCGCCGGCGAGGTGGCCGGCGAGGTCCTCGACGCCGACGTGTTCGAGGTCGGCGACGACGGGGTGGGCGCCGGCGGCGGTCAGCGCGGCGGCGTGGTCGGGGTTGCGGATCAGGCCGACGGCGGTGTCGCCGCGCCCGGCGAGTTCCCGGTGGGTCAGTTTGGCGATCTTGCCGTGGCCTCCGGCGATGACGACGCGCATATCTGCCAACCTAGTCGCCGTTCCGGCACGCCGCGGCGGGGTCGCGGGGTGTTCGCCGGGGCGCGGGTCGCTGAGGCAGCATGGACGGGTGACGGAGACGATCGACGCGCTGGCCGGCCTGGTGGCGGGCGGTGGTGTCGTGGTGTTGAGCGGGGCGGGCCTGTCGACCGAGTCGGGCATCCCGGACTACCGGGGGCCCAGCGGGGCGGCCCGTCGGCACACCCCGATGACCTATCAGGTGTTCACCCGCGACGCGCAGGCGCGGCGTCGTTACTGGGCGCGCAGCCACCTGGGGTGGCGGGTGATCGCGCGGGCGGCCCCGAACGACGGGCACCGGGCGGTGGCCCGGTTGCAGCGTGGCGGGCTGGTCGACGGGGTGATCACGCAGAACGTCGACGGGTTGCACACGGCGGCGGGCAGCCCGCGGGTGGTGGAGTTGCACGGTCGTCTCGACGAGGTGGTGTGCCTGGGGTGCGGCAACCAGACGTCCCGGGAGGAGTTGGACCGGCGGCTGCGGGAGGCGAACCCGGGGTTCGACGCGCGGGTCTCGGCGGTCAACCCGGACGGTGACGTGGATCTCGCCGACGACGAGGTGGCGGAGTTCCGGACGGTCGACTGCACGTTCTGCGGTGCCGGGGTGCTCAAGCCCGACGTGGTGTTCTTCGGCGAGACGGTGCCGGCGCCGCGGGTGGCCCGCTGTTTCGACATGGTGCAGCGGGCGCGGCTGCTGCTGGTGCTGGGGTCGTCGTTGACGGTGATGTCGGGTCGCCGGTTCGTGTTGCGGGCGGCGAAGCTGGGCATCCCGGTGGTGATCGTCAACCAGGGGCCGACGCGGGGCGACGGGTATGCGGCGTTGACCCTCGACGCGCCGCTGGGCCGGTTGCTGCCGGCGCTGGCCGATCGGACGCTGGGGGCGCCGGCTGCCGGTGACGGGGGCGTGGGCGTGGCGCCGACCGGGTTGACCGCAGTGCGGTAGCCGGCGTGTGCTCCCGGTGACGGCGAAGGGCGCTGCGGCTACGCGCCCGGCGTCGCGGTGCCCGGCGGGCAATGGGTGCGGGAGCGCGTCTGGTGGGACGACCGGGGATCAGTCGAGCAGGCCGGCTTGGTGGGCGAGGATCGCCGCCTGCACCCGGTTGGTGAGGCCCAGCTTCGTGAGGATCCGGCTGACGTGGGTCTTCGCCGTCGCCTCGCTCATGTAGAGCGTGGCGGCGATCTCGGTGTTCGACAGACCGCCGCCGACGGCGACCAACACCTCTCGTTCCTTGTCCGTGAGCACGGTGAGCCGCCGCTCGGCGCCGCTGCGCCGGGCCGGTGCCGGCCCGGCGAACGTGCGCAGCAGTCTGCGGGTGACGCGTGGGGAGATCATCGCGTCGCCGCGCGCCGCACTGCGGACCGCGGCGAGCAGGTCGCCGGCCGACGCGTCCTTCAGCAGGAACCCGACAGCGCCGTTGCGGAGTGCGGTATGCACGTACTCGTCGAGGTCGAACGTGGTGAGCACGACGACGTGTGGCGGCGGGTCGAGCCGTGCCATCCGCTCGGTCGCGGTCAGCCCGTCGCCTCGTGGCATCCGGATGTCCATGAGAACGACGTCGGGCCGCAGCGTCTGTGCGACGTCGACGGCCTCGACTCCGTCGGACGCCTCGCCCGTCACCGTGATGTCAGGTGCCGCCTCCAGGATGGTGCGCAGCATCGAACGCACCATCCACTCGTCGTCGACGATCAGGGTTCTGATCGGGGCGGTGGGAGTCGTCATTGCTGCTCGCTTCGGCAGGTCGGCACCTCGGCGGTCACCTCGAAGCCGCCGTCGCAGGTGGGGCCCGCGGTGAACTCGCCGCCGACGAGCCGCACCCGCTCTGCGAGCCCGAGCAACCCGTGGCCGCCGGCCGGCAGCGACGCATCCGTGACCGGCCGCCCCCGGCCGTTGCGGACCGACAGTCGCAGCAGGTGCGCGGTCTGCTGGATGCGTACGCGGGTCGGTGCTCCCGGCGCGTGCCTGTGCACGTTGGTGAGCGCCTCCTGGACGAATCGGTAGGCCGTGTGTTCCACGAGCAGCGGGGGCCGCTGCCCGGTCGGGTTCACCACGTCGAGAGTCACGGGGATGCCGATGCGCCGGGACTCCTCGATCAGGACGTCCAGGTCGGCCAGACCCGGCTGTGGGGTGAGCGGGGTGTCGTCGTCGTTGCGCAGGACCGCCACCAGGGCGCGGAGTTCGGCGAGCGCCTCGCGCCCGGTCGCTCCGATCTGTTGTCCGATGGTGACCGCGTCCTCGCCGTTGGCGACCTGCAGGGCTGTGGCCTGCAGCACCATCAGCGAGACCCGGTGGGTGACCACGTCGTGCATGTCACGGGCGATGTGGGCCCGTTCGTCGCTGCGGGCCCGGGCGATGCGCTGCTGCTGCTCGCGTTCGAGGCGTTCCGTCCGTTCCCGGATGCGTTGCACCAGCTCGTGCCGGGTGCCGACGTACATGCCCAGGAGCACCGGCGCGACACACACCGCCATGCTGATCGGAATCGCGCCGTCGGCGCCGGCGTGCCGCCAGATCGGCACGCCCACCAGGACGGTGGACGCCAGCGTGGCGGCGGCGACCCTGGGCCACGCGGTGCTGCGCTCACCCAGCGTGTACAACGCGACCACGACGGCCGCGTGGGCCGACACGAGAGCGTTGGCCAGCAGTGATCCCGCCAGCAGGATCACCGGCAGCCTGCGCCGCCACCTGGTCAGCAGCCCCACTCCGACGGCGAGCGGGACGCCGAGCCACGGCGGCGGGATGCGGTCGTCGAGTCCGGCGAGCGTCGGGCCGAAGAAGTCGTTGGTGCCGAACTCGCCGGTCGCCGTGAACACCGCGACGAGGAGCGCCACTGCCGTATCGGTCACGGGGCGGCGGCGGTACCAGGGCGTCGCCGGGTGCGGGTCGCGCGTATTCATCGTGCTCACAGGTTAGGCGCCGGCACCGGTGTGCGCGTCAGCAGAAAGTTGTACGCCACGCCGGCGAAACACCGCCGATCCATCGATCGACTTTCCCGGATCGGCCGACGCCTCGGCACGGCACCGTTGGCGACGCTGGTCACATGGTCATCCACGAACGGCTCGGCCGGTGGCTCAGCCCCACGAACCTGCAGTTCGCCTTCGGGATCTTCGCGCTCGTCGCGGGTGCCCTGGTCGCGCTGCGGCAGGACGCTCATCACCCCCTGTTCCAGGCCGCCGGGACGGTCGGGTACGCGGTTGCCGCGGTGCTCTCCTTCGGGAGCTGGTTCGCGCTGCGCCGCGCCGCGACCGCCGCGCGCGCCCGGCGGCTCCTGATCGTCTTCCACCTGCTGTTCATCCCCGCGCAGTTCCTGTTCCTGCTCGCCCACCAGATGCCGTGGCTGGGCATGCTGCTGTCGACGATGATCACGGTCGGGCTGAGACCGCGCTTCCCGCGGCTCGGGCGGACGTCTCGCAAGGTGTGGCTGACGCTGCACATCGGCATCGGCGTGGGCTGGTTGGGCGTCTCCCTCGGGATGCTCGCCCTGTCCGTCGTGGGGGTGACCACGGACCGGCACGAGGTACGGCATGGCGCCTACGTGCTCATGGACACGTTCAACGTCGTCCTGGCGATCCCGAGCGTCTTCCTGGCGATCATCACCGGCGCGGTGGTGTCGCTCGGCACGCCCTGGGGGCTGATCAAGCACCGGTGGGTCCTGGCCAAGTTGATCATCGCGCTCAGCCTTCCGGTCCTCGCCACGTTCGAGGGCCCGTGGATCGACGAACTGGCGGCGCGCACCAAGGACTCCGCCGCCGAGCCCGGCCGGACCGGGATCCTGCTGGTCGGCGCCATGGCGCTGTTCCTCGCCCTGCTCTGGACCGCGACGATCCTGTCCGTCTTCAAGCCCGGCGGCAGGACACGCTGGGGGCGCAGGGAGAACACGAGAGGGCAGCCCGCGCAGACCGCGGTGACGGTGGGTGCCGTCCAGCCGATCGCCGACGGCGCCGTCGTACCGGACCTCACGGCGGCCGGCGCGGCCGACCTGGAAGCCCGGCGCGCACGTCGACCTGGTGCTGCCGTCGGGTCTCGTGCGGCAGTACTTCCTGTGGGTGACCCGGTCCTCGACCGCTGACGACCGTGGTTGCCTGGTCAGCCGGCGGCGCGGGGCTGGTCGATGACCCACCGCCAGGTGCCGTCGGGCTGGCGGCGGGCCACCTCGACGGTGACGCTGCCGTCGTCGAGCCGGGTGGAGGTCAACGCCAGGTCGCCGGCGCGCAGGGTGGGTCGCGCCTCGCCGGGGACGAAGGTGGGCCGGTCGGCGAGCAGCCGGGTGAACGCGGCGCGGATGGCCTGCGTGCCGGTGGCCGGGCCGGCGGGGGTGTCCAGGACCGCGTCGGGCTCGTAGAGGGCGACCAGGCCGTCGACGTCGCCGGCGTTGGCGCGGGCGACGAAGAACCGGCCGAGGTCCTCCGGGTGGGTCGCGGGCTCGGGCACCACGTCACACCTCCACAGCTCACCGTGATCATGCCGCGGGGGTACGACATCCATCGGCCGACCGGGCGCTGGTAGCGTTGACCATGCCGGTACCACCCACGTGGGAGAGACCGCCCAGACAGCACCTCGGGCGGCGCCGAAGGGGCAAATCCTCCCCGGAACCTCTCAGGCAAAAGGACCTCGTGGGCAGGCACTGTGGAGCGCTGTGCGGGCGTGACAGAGGGGGAGGCCGACCTGTCGACCTCGCCTCAGGGGAGCGCCACCCATGACCGCAGAGCAGTTCGCCGCCCGCCACATCGGCCCGGATCCGGCCGACGAGCGCCGGATGCTGGAGGCCGTCGGCTACGGCTCGATCGAAGAGCTGATGGACGCGGCGATCCCCGAGGTGATCCGCTGGCACGGCACCCTGGACCTGCCGGAGCCGGCCACCGAGCACGACGCGCTGGCCGAGTTGCGGGCCCTCGCCGCCCGCAACACCGTGGCCGTGTCCATGATCGGCCTGGGCTACCACGGCACGCACACCCCGGCGGTGATCCGCCGCAACGTGCTGGAGAACCCGGCCTGGTACACGGCGTACACGCCGTACCAGCCGGAGATCAGCCAGGGCCGGCTGGAGGCGCTGCTGAACTTCCAGACGATGGTCACGGACCTGACGGGGCTGGCCACCGCGAACGCGTCGATGCTCGACGAGGGCACCGCGGCGGCGGAGGCGATGACTCTCGCCCGCCGCGCGTCGAAGAGCAGGAGCCCGGTGTACGTCGTCGACGCCGACACCCTGCCGCAGACCATCGCGGTGATCACCAGCCGGGCCGAGCCGCTCGGCATCGACGTGCGGGTGCTCGACGTCGAGCGCGAGGAACTGCCGGCGGACTTCTTCGGTCTGCACCTGCAGTACCCGGGGGCGTCCGGGGCGGTGCGCGACCAGGCGGGCCTGGTCGAGGCGGCGCACGCGGCCGGCGCGCTGGTCACCGTGGCGGCGGACCTGCTGGCCCTGACGCTGCTGCGCCCGCCGGGGGAGATCGGCGCCGACATCGCCGCCGGCACCACCCAGCGGTTCGGCGTGCCGATGGGCTTCGGTGGGCCGCACGCCGGCTACCTGGCGGTGCGGGCGGGCCTCGAGCGGATGCTGCCCGGCCGGCTGGTCGGGGTGTCCCGCGACGCGGACGGCAACCCGGCGTACCGGCTGGCGTTGCAGACCCGCGAGCAGCACATCCGGCGGGAGAAGGCGACCAGCAACATCTGCACCGCGCAGGTGCTCCTCGCCGTGATGGCCGGCATGTATGCCGTGTACCACGGCCCGGACGGGCTGCGCGCGATCGCGGCGCGTACGCACTCCTGGGCGGCGCGGTTGGCGGGCGCGCTGCGCACCGGCGGTGTCGAGGTCACCGACGTCGCGTTCTTCGACACGGTCACCGCGGTCGTGCCGGGCCGGGCCGCGCAGGTCGTCGCGGCGGCCGCCGAGCGGGGGATCAACCTGCGGCTGGTCGACGCGGACCGGGTGGGGATCTCCTGCGACGAGACCACCACCCACGCGCACCTGGACGCGGTGTGCGACGCGTTCGGGGTGCCGCGTGCCCACGGGGAGACCGACTCGCGGCTGCCCGAGGCGCTGGCCCGCACGTCGGACTTCCTGACCCACCCGGTGTTCCGCAGCCACCACTCCGAGACGGCGATGCTGCGTTACCTGCGGCGCCTGTCGGACTTCGACTACGCCCTGGACCGGGGGATGATCCCGCTCGGGTCGTGCACGATGAAGCTCAACGCCACCACCGAGATGGAGCCGGTGAGCTGGCCGGAGTTCGCGCACGTGCACCCGTTCGCGCCGCAGGCGCAGACGGCCGGCTACCGGGAGATGATCGCCCAGCTGGAGGCGTGGCTGGCGGAGGTGACCGGCTACGACGCGGTCAGCGTGCAGCCCAACGCCGGCTCGCAGGGTGAGCTGGCGGGTCTGCTGGCCATCCGGGCCTGGCACCGCAGCCGGGGGGAGGGCCACCGGGACGTGTGCCTGATTCCGTCGTCGGCGCACGGCACGAACGCGGCCAGCGCGGTGATGGCCGGGATGCGGGTCGTCGTGGTGGGCTGCGACGACGGCGGCAACGTCGACCTGGTCGACCTCGACGCGAAGATCGACAAGCACCGCGACGCCCTCGCCGCGATCATGGTGACGTACCCGTCGACGCACGGGGTGTACGAGACGGGCATCGCGTCGCTGTGCGCGAAGGTCCACGACGCCGGCGGTCAGGTGTACGTCGACGGGGCGAACCTCAACGCGTTGGTCGGGTTCGCCAAGCCGGGCCGGTTCGGGGCGGACGTGTCGCACCTGAACCTGCACAAGACGTTCTGCATCCCGCACGGCGGCGGTGGTCCGGGGGTGGGGCCGGTGGCGGTGCGGGCGCACCTGGCGCCGTTCCTGCCGGGCGACCCGCTGGGCGCGCACGTCGACGGCCGGCCCGCGATCTCGGCGGCGCGGTACGGGTCGGCGGGGATCCTGCCGATCCCGTGGGCGTACCTGCGGATGATGGGCGCGGCGGGGCTGGCCCGGGCGACCGGGGTGGCGGTGCTGGCGGCGAACTACGTGGCGGCGCGGCTGCGCGGGCACTTCCCGGTGCTGTACGCCGGCAACAAGGGCCTGGTGGCGCACGAGTGCATCCTCGACCTGCGGCCGCTGACGAAGGCGACCGGGGTGAGCGTCGACGACGTGGCGAAGCGGCTGATCGACTACGGGTTCCACGCGCCGACGATGTCGTTCCCGGTGGCGGGGACGCTGATGGTGGAGCCGACCGAGAGCGAGGACCTGGCCGAGCTGGACCGGTTCTGCGACGCGATGATCGCCATCCGGGCGGAGATCGACAAGGTGGGTGCCGGGGAGTGGCCGGCGGGCGACAACCCCCTGGCGAACGCGCCGCACACGGCGGCGATGGTGGCCGGGGACGAGTGGCCGCACGCGTACCCGCGGTCGGTGGGGGCGTACCCGGCCGGGGTGGACCGGGCCGGGAAGTACTGGCCGCCGGTGCGGCGCATCGACGGCGCGTACGGCGACCGGAACCTGGTGTGTTCCTGCCCGTCACCGGAAGCGTTCGAGAGCTGAGGTCGCGGCGCGCCGGGGCGGTCGAGGTGCCGCCCCGGCGGATGCGTCGACCTGGGCCGCGGCGGTCCCGACCGGGGGACTAGCCTGGGTCGACGCCACAAGACTGCGTGACGGAGAGTGACAGGTCAGGCGGCGAGGGCGTGTCGGGCCGGGCCGCGGTGCGGGGCGATGGTCCTGCCGTCGGGGAGTAGTTCGCCGGTGTCCTCGAAGACGATGACACCGTTGCAGAGCAGGCTCCAGCCCTGCTCAGGGAAGCAGGCGAGGACGCGGGCGGCTTCCCGGTCGGTCGCTTCGGCGGAGGGGCAGGTGGGTTGGTGCTGGCACATCGGGATCTCCGGACTGTGGGGGCACTGTGTCATGGTTCACATGACCAGTGACGCACAGTACCAAGCGAAAGTGGACGGCATCGAGCAGGTATGCGCGTCGTTTCCGGGAAATCCACTGAACGGATGAGGGAGGATGGGCCGGACGGCGTGGAAACGCTTTCACGGGCAGGGGCCGATGTGCCGGCGGCGCCGGTCGCCTGCCGCCGTACGCTCGTCGAGCGGGCCCGCTGGCAGTGGCGGCCCGCCGACGGCGGCGACCCGGCCGCGCTGGCGCAGGAGTTCCTGGCCGCGCACGGCCTGCCGCTGCACGACCTGG
>NZ_JBFAVI010000133.1:0-20274 GCF_040679695.1 Micromonospora sp. NPDC052213 | reverse complement strand
GACGAGCTGACCGCCACCGGCGTACGGGTCAGCGTGGTGGCCTGCGACATGGCCGACCGCGACCAGGTCGCCGCGCTCGTGGCCGGCCTGGACGAGGTGGCCCCGCTGACCGCCGTGCTGCACGCCGCCGGCATCACCCAGCTCACGCCGCTGGTCGACACCGACCTCGACGTGTTCGACCACGTCATGGCCGGCAAGGCCGCCGGCGCCGAGTACCTCGACGAGCTGCTCGGCGACCGGCAGCTCGACGCGTTCGTCACGTTCGCCTCGATCTCCGGCGTGTGGGGCAGCGGCGGGCAGGGCGCGTACGCGGCGGCGAACGCGTACCTCGACGCGCTCGCCGAGCAGCGCCGCGCCCGGGGCCTCACCGCCACCTCGATCTCCTGGGGCGCCTGGGCCGAGGGCGGCATGGCCACCACCGAGGAGGCACAGCGGCTGCTCAGCCGCCGCGGCCTCAACCCGATGCAGCCGGCCGCCGCGCTGCTCGCCCTGCGCCGCGCCGTCGAGCACGGCGAGAGCTGCCTGACCATCGCGGACGTCGACTGGGCGCACTTCGCCCCCGCGTACGCCTCCGCCCGGCCCCGGCCGCTGCTCGCCGACATCGCCGAGGCGCGCGAGGCCCTGTCCGCCCGCCCCGCCGACGGCGTCACCGACTCCGCCGCCGAGCTGCGCCAACGACTGCTCGCCCTGCCCCGCGCCGAACGGGACCGCCAGCTCACCGACCTGGTCCGCGACCACGCCGCCGCCGTGCTCGGCCACGCCGGCACCGACGCCGTGCGGCCGAAGCGGGCGTTCAAGGAGCTGGGCTTCGACTCGCTGACCGCCGTCGAGCTGCGCAACCAGCTCACCGGCGCGACCGGGCTGGCCCTGCCCACCACCCTGATCTTCGACTACCCCAACCCGGCCACCCTGGCGGGGCACCTGGCGTCCCTGCTGCGGCTGGACGACGCCGAGGCCGCCCCCGCCGGGACGCCCGCCACGCCCGCCGGCGCCGCCCTCGCCGACGAGCCGGTCGCCATCGTCGGGATGAGCTGCCGCTACCCGGGCGGGGTCAGCGATCCCGACGGGCTGTGGGAACTGGTCGCGCAGGGCCGCGACGGCATCACCGAGTTCCGCGCCGACCGGCACTGGGACCTCGACCGGCTACTCGCCGCCGACCCCGAGGCGTCCGGCCGCTCGCACACCCGGCACGGCGGGTTCATCGACCGGGCCACCGACTTCGACCCGGTCTTCTTCGGCATCTCGCCCCGCGAGGCGCTGGCCATGGACCCGCAGCAGCGGCTGCTGCTGGAGGCCACCTGGGAGGCGTTCGAGCAGGCCGGCGTCACGCCCGACTCGCTGCACGGCACCGCCACCGGCGTCTTCGTCGGCGCGTCCCCGTCCGGCTACGGCACCGGCGACGAGACCCCCGACCTGGACGGCTACCGGCTCACCGGCGGCGCGCACAGCGTCATCTCCGGGCGGGTCGCGTACACGTTCGGCCTGGAGGGGCCGGCCGTCACCGTGGACACCGCCTGCTCGTCGTCGCTGGTGGCGCTGCACCTGGCCGTGCAGTCGCTGCGGCAGGGCGAGTGCGAGCTGGCGTTGGCCGGCGGCGTGAACGTGATGGTCACCCCGGGCGCGTTCGTCGAGTTCACCCGGCAGGGCGGCCTCGCCGCCGACGGCCGCTGCCGCTCCTTCGCCGCCGCCGCCGACGGCACCGGCTGGGGCGAGGGCGTCGGCGTGCTGCTGGTCGAGCGGCTCTCCGACGCCCGGCGCAACGGCCACCGCGTCCTCGCCGTGATCCGGGGCAGCGCCGTCAACCAGGACGGCGCGTCCAACGGGCTGACCGCGCCGAACGGGCCGTCGCAGCAGCGGGTGATCCGGGCCGCGCTCGCCAACGCCGGGCTCAGCACCGCCGACGTGGACGCCGTCGAGGCCCACGGCACCGCCACCACCCTGGGCGACCCGATCGAGGCGCAGGCGCTGCTCGCCACGTACGGGCAGGACCGGGACGGTCGGGAGCCGCTGTGGCTGGGCTCCATCAAGTCGAACATCGGCCACACCCAGGCCGCCGCCGGCGTCGCCGGTGTGATCAAGATGGTGCAGGCGCTGCGGCACGGCGTCCTGCCCCGCACCCTGCACGTCGATGAGCCCACCCCGCACGTCGACTGGTCGGCCGGCGCCGTCGAACTGCTGACCGAGGCCCGGCCCTGGCCGGAGACCGGCCGGCCCCGCCGCGCCGCCGTGTCCTCGTTCGGGGTCAGCGGCACCAACGCGCACGTCATCGTCGAGGAGCCGCCGGCAGAGATCGTCGACGGCGAGGTGGTCGAGCCCGCCGCGCCGCCGCTGGTGCCGGTGCTGCTCTCCGCCCGCGGTGACGGCCTCGCCCGGCAGGCCCACCGCTGGGCCGACCGGTTCGCCGCGCCCGACCGGCCGCGGCTGGTCGACGCCGGCTGGACGTCCCTGACGGCCCGCGCGGCACTGGAGCACCGGGCCGTGCTGCTCGTCGCCGACCACGACGAGCTGACCGCCGGGCTGCGAGCCCTCGCCGCCGGCGAGCCCACCGACGCCGTCGTCACCGGTTGCGCCGCCGACCGGGGCCCTGTCGCGATCCTCTTCTCCGGGCAGGGCGCGCAGCGCGCCGGGATGGGCCGGGAGTTGTACAGGGCCTTCCCGGTGTTCGCGTCGGCGTTGGACGAGGTGTGCGCCCACCTGGACCCGCTGCTGCCGCAGCCGCTTCGGGAAGTCCTTTTCGCCGAGGCGCGCGCGGCCGAGGCCGAGCTGCTGGACCAGACGGTGTTCACGCAGGCCGGGCTGTTCGCGGTCGAGGTGGCGTTGTTCCGCCTGGTGGAGTCGTTCGGCGTGGTGCCGGACTTCGTGGGTGGGCATTCGGTCGGTGAGATCACGGCCGCGTACGTGGCCGGGGTGCTGTCTCTGGTCGATGCGTGCGCGCTGGTCGCTGCCCGGGGTCGGTTGATGCAGGCGTTGCCGGCCGGTGGCGGGATGTTGGCGGTGAACGCGGCCGAGGCCGAGGTGCTGGCCACGCTGGACGGGTTGGCCGACCGGGTGGGGATCGCCGCCGTGAACGGCCCGACGTCCGTGGTGGTGTCCGGGGCGGTCGACGCGCTCGACGAGGTGGAGCACGTCTGGCAGGCGCGTGGCGTCCGGACGCGCCGGTTGACCGTGAGTCACGCGTTCCACAGCCCGCTGATGGAGCCGATGCTCGCCGAGTTCCGCGCGGTGCTGGACGGGCTGACGTTCTCCGCGCCGCTCGTGCCGGTCGTGTCGAACCTGACCGGGGCGCTCGCCGACCCGCAGGAGCTGACCCGCGCCGACTACTGGGTGCGCCACGTCCGCGAGGCCGTCCGCTTCGCCGACGGGGTCGCCGCCCTGCGCGCCGCCGGCGTGGACACGTTCGTCGAGGTAGGGCCCGGCCCGGTCCTCACCGCGCTGGTCCGCGAGGCCCTGTCCGGGGACGACGCCGTCGTGGCCGTGCCGACCCAGCGCCGGGACCGCCCCGAGCCGCGCGCCCTGCTCACCGGCCTGGCGGAACTCTTCGCCGCCGGCGGTGCCGTCGACTGGGCCCCGGTCTTCGCCGACGCCGCCGCCACCCGCGTGGACCTGCCCACGTACGCCTTCGCCGAGGAGCGGTACTGGCTCCGCCCCGCCGGCCGCGCCTCGGACGTCTCCGGTGCCGGCCTCGGCGCCGCCCGCCACCCGCTGCTCGCCGCCGCCGTCCGGCTGGCCGGCGAGGACGCGGCCGTGCTCACCGGCCGGCTGTCGGTTGCGGCCCAGCCGTGGCTGGCCGACCACGTGGTGGCCGGCGCGGTGATCGTCCCCGGCACCGCCCTCGTCGAGCTGGCGCTGCGGGCCGGCGACGAGTTCGGCCCCTGCCGGGTACGGGAGCTGACCATCGCCGCGCCGCTGGTGCTCCCCGCCCAGGGCGGGGTGCGGGTGCAGGTCCGGGTCGGCCCGCGCGACGGCGCCGGCTGGCGGGCCGTCGCCGTGCACTCCCAGCCCGACCACGACCCCGACGGCGACTGGGTGCAACACGCCGAGGGCGTGCTCACCGCCGTCGACCCGACCGACGACGCCGGCCTCGGTGCGTGGCCCCCGGCGCACGCCGTCGAGGCCGACCTCGCCGGCTGGTACGACGCCCTCGCCGGGCACGGCATGACGTACGGGCCGGCGTTCCAGGGCCTGCGGCGGGCCTGGACGGCCGGCGACGACACCGTCTACGCCGAGGTGGCCCTGCCCGCGACCGGGCCCGACGGGGTCGCCGGGTTCGGCGTGCACCCCGCCCTGCTCGACGCCGCCCTGCACCCCACCGCCCTGCTGCCGGGCGACGGCACCACCGGCCCCAAGGCGCCCTTCGCGTTCGAGGGCATCCAGGTGCACGCCGTCGGCGCGGACACCCTGCGGATCCGGCTGACCCGGGCCGGCGCGGCGGTGCGGCTGCTCGCCGTGGACGACACCGACCAGCCCGTGGTGTCGATCGACTCCCTCGTGCTGCGCGAGATGACCGGCGTCGACCCGTCGGCGGCCACCCTGGCCGCCCGTTCGCTGTTCCGGGTCGCCTGGCAGGCCGAGCCGCTCACCCCCGGTCCCACGCCCACCGCCGCCCTGCTGGGCGCGGCCACCCCCGCCCTGCCCGGCGCGTCCGCGTACCCGGGCGTCGCCGAACTGGTCGCCGCCGGCGACGTACCCCCGCTGGTGCTGCTGCCCGTGCCCGCGTCACCGGCCGGCCTGCCGGCCGGTGAGCTACCGGCCGCCGTCCGGACGGCCACCGCCGGCGTGCTCGCCGAGGTGCAGGCGTGGCTGGCCGCCGACGCCGACGCCCGGCTCGTGGTGGTCACCCGCGACGCGGTGCGGGCCACCGACGCCGACCCGGCCGGCAACCTGGCCGGCGCGGCCGTGTGGGGCCTCGTCCGCTCCGCCCAGTCCGAGCATCCCGGCCGGATCGTCCTGGCCGACCTCGACCGGGACCTCGACGAACCCGCCGTCGCGCTGCTCGCGGCCGCCGCCGACGACCCGGCCGCGGCGCAGCTCGCGGTCCGCGGCGACGCGGCCCTCACCCCCCGGCTGGTACGCGCCGACGCCCCGCCCGAGGCCGCCCCGCGCACCCGCGGCGGCACCGTCCTCGTCACCGGCGGCACCGGCGCGCTCGGCGGCCTGCTCGCCCGGCACCTGGTCACCGAGTGGGGAGTGGACTCCCTCGCCCTGGTCAGCCGGCGCGGCCCCGACGCCGACGGCGCGGCCGAGCTGGCCGACGAGCTGACCGCCCTCGGCGCCCGCGTCCGGGTGCTCGCCTGCGACGTCACCGACCCCGACGCCGTGCGCGCCCTCGTCGCGCGGCTCACCGACGGCGAACGCCTCGCCGGGGTGGTGCACACCGCCGGCGTCCTCGACGACGCCGTCGTGAGCGGCATCGACGCGGACCGGCTGGCCCGGGTGCTCGCCCCGAAGGTCGACGCCGGTTGGTGGCTGCACGAGGCCACCGCCCACCTCGACCTCGACCTGTTCGTCGCGTTCTCCTCGATCGCCGGGGTGCTCGGCTCGCCCGGCCAGGGCGCGTACGCGGCGGCGAACGCCTTCCTCGACGCCCTCGCCGCCCACCGGCGCGACCGGGGGCTGCCCGGCCACTCCCTGGCCTGGGGCATGTGGGACACCGACGGCATGGCGGCCGGCCTCAGCGCCACCGACCGGTCCCGGGTGTCCCGCGCCGGCCTCGGCCTGATCACCGCCCCGGTCGGCGTGGCGCTGTTCGACGCGGCGGTCGCCGCCGCCGACGCCGCCCTCGTACCGGCCGTGGTCGACGTGCCCGCCATGCGGGCGGCGGCCACCGCCGCCGGCGTACCGCCGATGCTGCGCGCCCTCGTCGGCACCGCGACCGCCCGGCGGCAGGCCGGCGGCGGCGCAGCCGGCGGCTGGGCCCAGCGGCTCGCGGCGCTCGCCCCCGACGAGGCCCGCGCCCAGGTCGACCTGCTGGTCCGGGGCCTGGTGGCGCAGGTGCTCGGCCACGGTGGTGCGGAGGCGGTGCCGGCGGACCGGGCGTTCCGGGAGTTGGGCTTCGACTCGCTGACCGCCGTGGACCTGCGCAACCGGGTCAACGCGGCCACCGGGCTGCGGCTGGCCTCCACGCTGGTGTTCGACTACCCGACGCCCGCCGCGCTCGCGGCGCACGTGCACGAGCAGCTCACCGGCGAGATCGCGGCCCGCCCCGACGCGGTGGCCGCCACCGGCGTGGACGAGCCGATCGCCATCGTCGGCATGGCCTGCCGCTATCCCGGCGGCGTGGCGAGCCCCGAGCAGCTCTGGGAGCTGCTGGCCGCCGGCGGCGACGGCATCGGCGAGTTCCCCACCGACCGGGGCTGGGACCTCGACGCCCTCTTCCACCCCGACCCCGACCACGCCGGCACCTCGTACGCCCGGCACGGTGGCTTCCTCGCCGGGGCGGCCGAGTTCGACCCGGCGTTCTTCGGGATCTCGCCGCGCGAGGCGGTCGCGATGGACCCGCAGCAGCGGCTGCTGCTGGAGGCGTCCTGGGAGACGTTCGAGTCCGCCGGCCTGGACCCGGCGCGGGTGCGGGGCAGCCGTACGGGCGTGTTCGCCGGCCTGATGTACCACGACTACGCCTCGCAGGTGCAGGAGCTGCCCGAGGGCCTGGAGGGCTACATCGGCACCGGCAACTCCGGCAGCGTCGTGTCCGGGCGGGTGGCGTACACGTTCGGCCTGGAGGGGCCGGCGGTCACTGTGGACACCGCCTGCTCGTCGTCGCTGGTGGCGCTGCACCTGGCCGTGCAGGCGCTGCGGTCGGGGGAGTGCGACCTGGCCCTGGCCGGCGGCGTGACCGTGATGGCGACGCCGGGGACGTTCATCGAGTTCTCCCGCCAGCGCGGGCTCGCCGCCGACGGGCGGTGCAAGTCGTTCGCCGCGACGGCGGACGGCACGGGCTGGTCGGAGGGCGTGGGCATGCTGCTCGTGCAGCGGCTCTCCGACGCCCGGCGGGAGGGCCGGCGCATCCTGGCGGTCGTGCGCGGGACCGCCGTGAACCAGGACGGCGCGTCCAACGGGCTGACCGCCCCGAACGGGCCGTCGCAGCAGCGGGTGATCCGCCAGGCCCTGGCCAACGCCCACCTGACCACGCTCGACGTCGACGCGGTCGAGGCGCACGGCACGGGCACCACGCTGGGCGACCCGATCGAGGCGCAGGCGCTGCTCGCCACGTACGGCCAGGACCGCGACGGCCGGGAACCACTGTGGCTCGGCTCGATCAAGTCGAACATCGGGCACACCCAGGCGGCGGCCGGGGCGGCCGGCATCATCAAGATGATCATGGCGATGCGGCACGGCGTCCTGCCCCGCACCCTGCACGTCGACGAGCCGTCCCCGCACATCGACTGGACCGCGGGCGCGGTCGAGCTGCTCACCGAGTCCCGGCCGTGGCCGGCGACCGGCCGGCCGCGCCGGGCCGCCGTGTCCTCGTTCGGGGTCAGCGGCACCAACGCCCACGTCGTCATCGAGCAACCACCCGCCGACACCCGGCCCGACCCGGCCGGGGCGGCGCCCGACCCGGCCCGCCCCGCCCCGGTGCTGCTCTCCGCCCGCTCCGACGCCGCGCTCGCCGCGCAGGCCGACCGCTGGGCTGGCTGGCTCGCCGCCGACGAGACCCGGCGCCCGGTCGACGTCGGCTGGTCGTCCGTGGTCAGCCGCGCCGTCCTGGAACACCGTGCCGTGGTCACCGCCGGCGACCGGGACGAGTTGCTGGCCGGGCTGCGCGCCCTCGCCGCCGGCTCCCCGGCCGCCGGGGTCGTCACCGGTACGGGGGCCGCGCGCGGCCGGCTCGCCGTCCTCTTCTCCGGGCAGGGCGCGCAGCGCGCCGGGATGGGCCGGGAGTTGTACGGGGCGTTCCCGGTGTTCGCGTCGGCGTTGGACGAGGTGTGCGGGCACCTGGAACCGCTGCTGCCGCAGCCGCTTCGTGAGGTGCTGTTCGCTCCCGACGGCTCGGCCGAGGCGGAGCTGCTGGACCAGACCGTTTTCACCCAGGCCGCGCTGTTCGCGGTCGAGGTGGCGTTGTTCCGCCTGGTGGAGTCGTTCGGCGTGGTGCCGGACTTCGTGGGTGGGCATTCGGTCGGTGAGATCACGGCCGCGTACGTGGCCGGGGTGCTGTCCCTTGGGGATGCGTGTGCGCTGGTGGCCGCCAGGGGTCGGTTGATGCAGGCGTTGCCGGCCGGTGGTGGGATGCTGGCCGTGGCCGCGCCGGAGGCCGAGGTGCTGGCGTCTCTGGACGGGCTGACCGACCGGCTGGGCGTCGCGGCGGTGAACGGCCCGACCTCGGTGGTGGTGTCCGGGGCGGTCGACGCGCTCGACGAGGTGGAGGCCGTCTGGCAGGGCCGCGGCGTGCGGACGCGCCGACTGCGGGTCAGTCACGCGTTCCACAGTCCGCTGATGGAGCCGATGCTCGCCGAGTTCCGGACGGTCCTCGACGGGCTGACGTTCCGGGCGCCGCTGGTGCCCGTCGTGTCGAACCTGACCGGGACGCTCGCCGGCCCGCAGGAGCTGACCCACGCCGACTACTGGGTCCGGCACGTCCGCGAGGCCGTCCGATACGCCGACGGCGTTGCCGCCCTCCGGGACGCCGGCGCGGGCACGTACCTGGAGATCGGCCCGCAGAGCGTCCTCACCGCCCTGAACGCCGACCTGCTCGCCGAGGACGCCCTGGCCCTCGCCACGCAGCGGCGGGACCGCGCCGACGGGCAGGCGCTGCTGCACGCCCTGGCCGAGCTGCACGTCAACGGCGTCCCCGTCACCTGGACCCAGTGGTACGCCGGAACGGACCCGCAGCGCGTCGACCTGCCGACGTACGCGTTCCAGCACGAGCGCTACTGGCTCGGCATCGGCCGGGCCCGGGCGGGCGACGTCACCGGCGCGGGGCTGGGCGTCGCCGGGCACCCGCTGCTCGGCGCGGCGGTCACCGTCGCCGGCGAGGACATGGTGGTCCTGACCGGCCGGCTGTCGGTCGCCACGCACCCGTGGCTCGCCGATCACGTCGTCTCCGGCGCGGTCGTCGTGCCCGGCACCGCCCTCGTCGAGCTGGCCGTCCGGGCGGGCGACGAGGTAGGCGCCTCCCGCGTACGGGAGCTGACCATCGCGGCGCCGCTGGTGCTGCCCGAGACCGGCGGGGTGCGGGTGCAGGTGCGCGTCGGCGCCGCCGACGAGGCGGGCAGCCGGGGCGTGGCCGTCCACTCGCAGTCCGACGGCGACCCGGAGGCTGACTGGATCCGGCACGCGGAGGGCGTGCTGGACCCGGCGTCGGCCGACGAGCCGACGCTCGGCGCCTGGCCGCCCGTCGGGCTCACCGAGGCGGACCTGGCCGGCTGGTATCCGGGGCTCGCCGAGCACGGCCTCTCCTACGGGCCGGTGTTCCAGGGACTGCGCCGGCTGTGGACCGGCGACGGCGAGGTCTACGCCGAGGTCGCGCTGCCGGACGAGGCGACCGGCGAGGCCGCCCGGTTCGGCGTCCACCCCGCGCTGCTCGATGCCGCGCTGCACCCCGTCGGGCTGCTGCTCGCCGAGGAGACCGGCGGGCCGCGCGTACCGTTCGCGTTCGAGGGCGTGCAGGTGCACGCCACCGGGGCGCGCGTCCTGCGCGTACGGCTCACCCGGGCCGGCACCTCCGCGCGCCTGGTCGCGGTGGACGAGTCCGGCGCACCGGTCGTGTCCGTCGACTCCCTCGTCCTGCGGGAGATGACGGCCGTGGCCGCCCCCGGCACGGCGGCCCGGTCGCTGTTCACCCTCGCGTGGCAGCCCGAGGACGTCACCCCGGCCGACGACGTGTCCGGCTGGGCGCTGCTCTCCGGTGACCTGCCGGCCGGCGGTGTGGACCTGCCGGCGTTCCCGGCCGTCGAGGCGCTGACCGAGGCGGTCGGCGCGGGCCGGACCGAGGCGCCGCGCGCACTGCTGCTGCCGCTGCCCGCCGCCGCCGAGGCGCCCGTGCCGGACGCCGTCCGCACGGTCACCGCCGACGTCCTGGCCGCCGTGCAGACCTGGCTGGCGGCCGACGCGCTCGCCGACACGACCCTCGTCGTGGCGACCCGGGGGGCCGTGGCCGCCCGTGACGGGGACCGGGTGACCGACCTCGCGGGTGCCGCCGCATGGGGCCTGCTGCGCTCGGCGCAGACCGAGCACCCGGGCCGCATCGTCCTGGCCGACGTCGACGGCGACCTGGACGCGGGCATCCTGGCCCTGCTGGCCCGGGTCGCCGCCGATCCGGCCGTGACGGGCGGCCAGGTGGCCGTCCGCGACGGTCGGGTGTTCGTGCCACGGCTGGTGCGGGCGTCGGCTGGGGCCGCGCCGGCTCTGGGTGGGGGCACGGTGCTGGTGACCGGTGGTACGGGTGCGTTGGGTGCGCTCGTGGCGGAGCACCTGGTCACGGCGTACGGGGTGGGGTCGCTGGTGCTGGTGTCGCGGCAGGGTCCGGCTGCTGCGGGTGCGGGCGCGCTCGTGGAGCGGCTGTCGGGTCTGGGTGCGTCGGCGCGGGTGGTGGCGTGCGACGTGACGGACCGGGAGCAGGTGGCCGCCCTGGTGGCCGGCGTCCCGGGCCGGCTGGCCGGCGTGGTGCACACGGCCGGCGTACTGGACGACGGGGTGGTCTCGTCGATCACGGCGGACCGGCTGGCGGGTGTGCTGGCGCCGAAGGTGTCGGCGGGCTGGTTGCTGCACGAGGCGACGGCGGGTCTGGACCTGGATCTGTTCGTGGTCTTCTCCTCGGCTGCGGGCGTTCTCGGTTCGCCGGGTCAGGCGGCGTACGCGGCGGGCAACGCGTTCCTGGATGCGCTCGCGGCGTACCGGCGGCAGGCGGGTCTGCCGGCGGTCAGTCTGGCGTGGGGCATGTGGGACACCGATGGCATGGCGGCGTCGGTGTCGGAGGCGGATCGGGTCCGGTCGGCGCGGGCCGGCCTGACGCCGATGAGCGTCGAGGTCGGGTTGGAGCTGTTCGACGCCGCGCTGGGCGCGGGCCTGCCGGCACTCGTGCCGGCAGCGCTGGACGTACCCGCGATGCGGGCCGCCCTCGGCGGCGGCCAGGCGCCGGCGGTGCTGCGCGCCCTGGTCGGCACGACGGTCACCCGCCGGCAGGCCGGCAGCGGCGGCGACTGGGCCGACCAGCTCGCCGGAATGGACCCCGACGCGGCCCGCGCCCAGCTCGACCTGCTGGTCCGGGGGCTGGTCGCCCAGGTGCTCGGCCACGGCGGGGCGGAGGCGGTGCCGGCGGACCGGGCGTTCCGGGAGTTGGGTTTCGACTCGCTGACGGCGGTGGATCTGCGGAATCGGGTCAACGCGGCCACCGGGCTGCGGTTGGCGTCGACGTTGGTGTTCGACTACCCGACTCCGGCCGTGCTCGCCGAGCACCTGTACGAGCAGGTTTCCGGCCAGCTCGGTGTGCGGCGGTCGGCCGTGCGGGCCGTTGCCGCCGACGAGCCGATCGCGATCGTCGGCATGGCCTGCCGGTACCCGGGCGGGGTCGACAGCCCCGACCAGCTGTGGGAGCTGCTGGCCGCCGGCGGGGACGGCGTCTCCGAGTTCCCCACCGACCGGGGTTGGGACCTCGACGGCCTCTTCGACCCCGACCCGGACCGCCGCGGCACGTCGTACACCCGGCACGGCGGCTTCCTCGCCGGGGCGGCCGAGTTCGACCCGGCGTTCTTCGGGATCTCGCCGCGCGAGGCGGTCGCCATGGACCCGCAGCAGCGGCTGCTGCTGGAGGCGTCGTGGGAGACGTTCGAGTCCGCCGGCCTGGACCCGCAGGGGCTGCGGGGCAGCCGTACGGGCGTGTTCGCCGGCGTGATGTACCACGACTACGCCTCACGGCTGGCCGACCTTCCCCCGGACGCCGAAGGCTACGTCGGCACCGGCACCTCGGGCAGCGTGCTGTCGGGACGGGTGGCGTACACGTTCGGGCTCGAAGGGCCGGCGGTCACGGTCGACACTGCGTGCTCGTCGTCGCTGGTCGCGTTGCACCTCGCGGCGCAGGCGCTGCGGTCGGGGGAGTGCGACCTCGCCCTGGCCGGTGGTGTGACCGTGATGGCCACGCCGGGGACGTTCGTCGAGTTCTCGCGGCAGCGGGGTCTGTCGGCTGATGGGCGGTGCAAGTCGTTCGCGGCGTCGGCGGACGGCACCGGTTGGGGTGAGGGCGTGGGCATGCTGCTGGTGGAGCGGCTGTCGGACGCTCGCCGTAACGGCCACCGGGTTCTCGCGGTGGTGCGGGGTAGCGCGGTGAACCAGGACGGGGCGTCGAACGGGTTGACGGCGCCGAACGGTCCGTCGCAGCAGCGGGTGATCCGGCAGGCTCTGGCGAACGCCGGTTTGTCCACGTCTGACGTGGACGCGGTGGAGGCGCACGGCACGGGCACCACCCTCGGTGACCCGATCGAGGCGCAGGCGTTGCTGGCCACCTATGGGCAGGACCGGCCGGGTGACCGGCCGTTGCTGCTGGGGTCGATCAAGTCGAACATCGGGCACACGCAGGCCGCGGCTGGTGTGGCGGGTGTGATCAAGATGGTCCTCGCGATGCGGCACGGCCTCGTGCCGCCGACGTTGCATGTGGATGAGCCGTCGCCGCACATCGACTGGGCGGCCGGGGCGGTCGCGTTGGCGACGGAGGCCACCCCGTGGCCGGTCGTGGACCGGCCGCGTCGGGCGGCGGTGTCGTCGTTCGGGATCTCCGGGACGAACGCGCATGTGATCGTCGAGCAGCCGCCGGTCGAGGTGGTCGAGGGCGAGGTCGTGGAGCGTCGGGTGCCGGCGGTGGTGCCGGTGCTGTTGTCGGCGCGGACCGACGCGGCGCTCGCCGGGCAGGCGGGTCGGTGGGCGCGCTGGTTGGCGGGGGACGAAACGCTGCGTCCGTTGGATGTGGCGTGGTCGTCGGTGACGACGCGGCCGGCGTTGGAGCAGCGGGCGGTGGTGACCGCCGCCGACCGCGACGACCTGCTCGCGGCGCTGACGGCTCTTGCTGCCGGTGAGCCGTCGGGTTCGGTGCTGACCGGCGCCTCCGAACAGCGCGGGCACCTGGCCCTGCTCTTCTCCGGGCAGGGCGCGCAGCGCGCCGGGATGGGCCGAGAGCTGTACGGGGCGTTCCCCGTGTTCGCCACCGCGCTTGACGAGGTGTGCGGGCACTTGGACCCGCTGCTGCCGCAGCCGCTGAAGGCGGTGCTCTTCGCCGAGGCGGGCACGGCCGACGCGGGCCTGCTGGACCAGACAGTGTTCACCCAGGCCGGGCTGTTCGCGGTCGAGGTGGCGTTGTTCCGCCTGGTGGAGTCGTTCGGCGTGGTGCCGGACTTCGTGGGTGGGCATTCGGTCGGTGAGATCACGGCCGCGTACGTGGCCGGGGTGCTGTCCCTTGGGGATGCGTGCGCGCTGGTGGCGGCCAGGGGTCGGTTGATGCAGGCGTTGCCGGCCGGCGGCGGGATGCTGGCCGTGGCCGCGTCGGAGGCCGACGTGCTGGCCACGCTGGACGGGCTGACCGACCGGCTGGGCGTCGCGGCCGTCAACGGGCCGTACGCCGTCGTCGTCTCCGGAGCCGTCGAGGCCCTGGACGAGGTGGAGGCCGTCTGGCAGGGCCGGGGCGTGCGGACGCGCCGACTGCGGGTCAGTCACGCGTTCCACAGTCCGCTGATGGAGCCGATGCTGGCCGAGTTCCGGGCCGTCCTGGATGGTCTCGCCTTCCGGCCGCCGCTGCTGCCGGTCGTGTCGAACCTGACCGGGGCGCTGGCTGACGGCGACGAGATCCGCACGGTCGACTACTGGGTGCGGCACGTCCGGGAGGCCGTCCGGTACGCCGACGGTGTCACGGCGTTGCGGGCTGCCGGGGTGGGCACGTTCCTGGAGATCGGCCCGCAGAGCGTACTGACCGCCATGGTCGCCGACGTGCTGCCCGACGAGGCGGGCGTGCTGTCCGTCGCCGTCCAGCGCAGGGACCGGTCCGAGGTTCAGGCGCTGCTGGCGGCCCTGGCCGAGCTGCACGTCCACGACGTGCCGGTCACCTGGGCGCAGTGGTTCGCCGGGGCGGGCGCGCGCCGCGTCGACCTGCCGACGTACGCGTTCCAGCACCAGCGGTACTGGCCGGCTTCGGGCCGTCCCCGCGTCGGCGACGTGTCCGGCGCGGGACTGGGCGACGCCGGGCACCCGATGCTCGGCGCGGCCGTGGACCTGGCCGGCGACGACGAGGTGGTGCTCACCGGCCGGCTGTCCCTGGCCACGCACCCCTGGCTGGCCGACCACGCGGTGTCGGGCGTGACGCTGGTGCCGGGCACCGCGCTCGTGGAGCTTGCCGTGCGGGCCGGCGACGAGGTCGGCGCCTCCCGGCTGCGGGAGCTGACCGTCGCCGCGCCGCTGGTCGTACCCGAGACGGGGGGCGTGCGCGTCCAGGTACGGGTGGAGGCGTCCGACGGCTCCGCGCAGCGTGCCGTCGCCATCTACTCCCGACGGGACGACGACCCCGAGGCGGGCTGGATCCGTCACGCGGAAGGCGTCCTCGAAGCGTCCTCGCCGGACGAGCCGACCGTGGGCGCCTGGCCGCCGGCCGACGCGTCCGAGGTGGACCTGACCGGCTGGTACGCGACGCTCGCCGGGCACGGCCTCGCGTACGGGCCGGTGTTCCAGGGACTGCGGCGGGCCTGGACGGCCGACGGTGAGGCGTACGCCGAGGTCGCCCTGCCCGACGACGCGGCGGGCGAGGCGGTGCGCTTCGGCGTCCACCCGGCGCTGCTGGACGCCGCCCTGCACGCCGTCGGGCTCCTGCTGACCGACGAGGCGGCCGGGCCGCGGGTGCCGTTCGCGTTCGAGGGCGCGCAGGTGCACGCCTCCGGCGCCTCGGTGCTGCGGGTACGGCTGACCCGGGCCGGCTCCGGGGTGCGGCTGGTCGCCTCCGACGAGTCGGGCACGCCGGTCGTGTCCGTCGACTCCCTCGTCCTGCGCGAGATGACGGGTCTGCCCGCCCCAGGCGCGCCAGCCCGGTCGCTGTTCGAGGTGCGCTGGCAGGCCGACCCGGCCCCGGCGACCCGGCAGCCGTCCGGCTGGGCGGTCCTGACCGGCGGCGCGGACGAACTGGTGGCCCGGGCCGGGCTGCCGGCGTACGCGGACGTGGCGGCGGCGCTCGCCGCCGTCGAGGCGGGCGCGGACGCGCCGCAGGTCCTCGTGCTGCCGGTCCTCGGCGCGTCCGAGCCGGCCGGCAACCTGCCGGAGGCGGTCCGGTCGGTGACGTCGGACGTGCTGCGGGCGGTCCAGGCGTGGCTGGCCGCCGATTCCCTGGCCGGCTCGCGGCTGCTGGTGCTGACCCGGGGCGCGACGGCGGCCCGGGACGCCGACCGGGTCGGCGACCTGGCGGGCGCCGCCCTCTGGGGCCTGCTGCGGTCGGCACAGTCGGAACACCCCGGTCGGATCGTTCTCGCGGACCTCGACACCGACGTCGAGCCGACGCTGCTCACCGCGCTCGCCGGCTTCGTGGGCGAGGGCACGGACGACCAACTGGCCGTCCGGGAGGGCCGCGTCTTCGTGCCGCGCCTGGTGCGGGCGTCGGCTGGGGCCGCGCCGGCTCTGGGTGGGGGCACGGTGCTGGTGACCGGTGGTACGGGTGCGTTGGGTGCGCTCGTGGCGGAGCACCTGGTCACGGCGTACGGGGTGGGGTCGCTGGTGCTGGTGTCGCGGCAGGGCCCGGGCGCTTCGGGTGCGGGCGCGCTCGTGGAGCGGCTGTCGGGTCTGGGTGCGTCGGCGCGGGTGGTGGCGTGCGACGTGACGGACCGGGAGCAGGTGGCCGGGCTGGTGGCCGAGGTGACCTCGGCGGGCCGGCTCGCGGGCGTGGTGCACACCGCTGGCGTGCTGGACGACGGCGTCGTCGAAGGGCTGACCGCCGAGCGGCTGGCGGGTGTGCTGGCGCCGAAGGTCGCCGCCGGTTGGTGGCTGCACGAGGCCACGCGCGATCTGGATCTGGATCTGTTCGCGGTGTTCTCGTCGGTGGCGGGTGTTCTCGGCTCGCCGGGTCAGGCGGCGTACGCGGCGGGCAACGCGTTCCTGGACGCGCTCGCGGCGTACCGGCGGCAGGCGGGTCTGCCGGCGGTCAGTCTGGCGTGGGGCATGTGGGACACCGATGGCATGGCGGCGTCGGTGTCGGAGGCGGATCGGGTCCGGTCGGCGCGGGCCGGCCTGACGCCGATGAGCGTCGAGGTCGGGTTGGAGCTGTTCGACGCCGCCCTGGCCGCGGACCGGGCTGCGTTGGTGCCCACGGTGATCGACCTGCCCGCCCTGCGGGCGGCGGCCACCGGCGGGACCGTGCCGCCGATGCTGCGTACCCTCGTCGGGCCGGCCGCGACCCGCCGACAGGCGGGACAGGGCGGCGGTGGTTGGGCCGGGCGGCTCGCCGGGCTCACCGAGGACGAGGGCCGGGCACAGGTCGCGCTGCTGGTCCGGGGTCTGGTCGCCCAGGTGCTCGGCCACGGCGGGGCGGAGGCGGTGCCGGCGGACCGGGCGTTCCGGGAGTTGGGTTTCGACTCGCTGACGGCGGTGGATCTGCGGAACCGGGTCAACGCGGCCACCGGGCTGCGGTTGGCGTCGACGTTGGTGTTCGACTACCCGACTCCGGCCGTGCTCGCCGAGCACCTGTACGAGCAGGTTTCCGGCCAGCTCAGCGTGCGGCGGTCGGCCGTGCGGGCCGTCGCCGCCGACGAGCCGATCGCGATCGTCGGCATGGCCTGCCGGTACCCGGGCGGGGTCGACAGCCCCGACCAGCTGTGGGAGCTGCTGGCCGCCGGCGGGGACGGGATATCGGAGTTCCCGGCGGACCGGGGCTGGGACCTGGAGTCGTTGTTCGATCCGGACCCGAACAGCAGCGGTACGTCGTACACCCGGCAGGGCGGCTTCCTGTACGGGGCCGCCGAGTTCGACCCGGCGTTCTTCGGGATCTCGCCACGGGAGGCGCTGGCGATGGACCCGCAGCAGCGGCTGCTGCTGGAGGCGTCCTGGGAGACGTTCGAGTCCGCCGGCCTGGACCCGGCGCGGCTGCGGGGCAGCCGTACGGGCGTGTTCGCCGGCGTGATGTACCACGACTACGCGACGCGACTGATGGACCAGCCGGCCGAGGTCGAGGGCTACGTCGGCGTGGGCACGTCGGGCAGCGTGCTGTCCGGTCGGCTGGCGTACACGTTCGGCCTCGAAGGCCCGGCGGTCACGGTCGACACCGCCTGCTCGTCGTCGCTGGTCGCGTTGCACCTCGCGGCGCAGGCACTGCGCTCCGGTGAGTGCGACCTCGCCCTCGCGGGCGGCGTGACCGTGATGGCGACGCCGGGGACGTTCATCGAGTTCTCCCGCCAGCGTGGGCTGGCCCAGGACGGCCGGTGCAAGTCCTTCGCGGCCGCCGCCGACGGCACCGGTTGGTCCGAGGGCGTGGGCGTGCTGCTCGTGCAGCGGCTCTCCGACGCCCAGCGGGAGGGCCGGCGCATCCTGGCCGTCGTGCGGGGCACCGCCGTGAACCAGGACGGGGCGTCGAACGGGTTGACCGCGCCGAACGGGCCGTCGCAGCAACGGGTGATCCGCCAGGCCCTGGCCAACGCCCGCCTGACCACGCTCGACGTGGACGCGGTGGAGGCGCACGGCACCGGCACCACCCTGGGTGACCCGATCGAGGCGCAGGCGCTGCTCGCCACCTATGGGCAGGACCGGCCGGCGGACCGGCCGTTGCTGCTGGGGTCGATCAAGTCCAACATCGGGCACACGCAGGCCGCGGCTGGTGTGGCCGGTGTGATCAAGATGGTCCTCGCGATGCGGCACGGGATGGTTCCGCCGACCCTGCACGTGGACGAGCCGTCCCCGCACATCGACTGGACGGCCGGGGCGGTGGCGCTGGCGACGGAGGCGACGCCGTGGCCGGTCGTGGACCGGCCGCGTCGGGCGGCCGTGTCCTCGTTCGGGATCTCGGGCACGAACGCGCATGTGATCGTTGAGCAGCCGCCGGTCGAGGTGGTCGAGGGCGAGGTCGTGGAGCGTCGGGTGCCGCCGGTGGTGCCGGTGCTGTTGTCGGCGCGGACCGACGCGGCGCTCGCCGGGCAGGCGGGCCGGTGGGCGCGCTGGCTCGCCGCCGACGAAACGCTGCGTCCGCTGGACGTGGCGTGGTCGTCGATCACCACCCGACCGGCACTGGAACAGCGTGCCGTCGCCGTGGTGACCGACCGGGACAGCCTCCTGTCCGCGCTGCGGGCTCTCGACGGCGGAGACCCGTCCGGCGCCCTGGTCACCGGTACCAGCGGCGAACGCGGCCAGCTCGCGGTTCTCTTCTCCGGCCAGGGCGCGCAGCGCGCGGGCATGGGCCGGGAGCTGTACGGGGCGTTCCCGGTGTTCGCCTCGGCGTTGGACGAGGTGTGTGGGCACCTCGACGGGTTGCTGCCGCAGCCGCATCGTGAGGTGTTGTTCGCTCCGGAGGGCTCGCCGGAGGCGGGCCTGCTGGACCAGACCGTGTTCACCCAGGCCGGGCTGTTCGCGGTCGAGGTGGCGTTGTTCCGCCTAATGGAGTCGTTCGGCGTGGTGCCGGACTTCGTGGGTGGGCATTCGGTCGGTGAGATCACGGCCGCGTACGTGGCCGGGGTGTTCACGTTGGCTGATGCGTGTGCGTTGGTGGCGGCGCGGGGTCGGTTGATGCAGGCGTTGCCGGCCGGTGGTGGGATGCTGGCCGTGGCCGCGCCGGAGGCCGAGGTGCTGGCCACGCTGGACGGGCTGACCGACCGGCTGGGGATCGCGGCGGTGAACGGCCCGACGTCCGTGGTGGTGTCCGGGGCGGTCGACGCGCTCGACGAGGTCGAGCAGGTCTGGAAGGCGCGTGGTGTCCGGACGCGCCGGTTGACCGTGAGTCACGCGTTCCACAGTCCGCTGATGGAGCCGATGCTGGCCGAGTTCCGGGCAGTGCTGGAAGACCTGACGTTCTCGGCGCCGCTGCTGCCGGTCGTGTCGAACCTGACCGGGGCGCTGGCTGACGGCGACGAGATCCGCACGGTCGACTACTGGGTGCGGCACGTCCGGGAGGCCGTCCGGTACGCCGACGGTGTCACGGCGTTGCGGGCTGCCAGGGTGGGCACGTTCCTGGAGATCGGTCCGCAGAGTGTGCTGACCGCGATGACGGCGGACGTGCTGCCCGGCGACGAGACCGCGCTCGCCGTCGCCGTCCAGCGCAGGGACCGGCCCGAGACCCACGCGCTGCTGGCCGCCCTCGGCGAGCTGCACGTCCACGGCGTACCGGTCACCTGGACGCAGTGGTTCGCCGATTCCGGCGCCCGCCGCGTCGACCTGCCGACGTACGCGTTCCAGCACCAGCGGTACTGGCCGGAGGCGGCACCGCGACCGCAGGCCGCCCCCGAGAACGGCGACGCCGAGTTCTGGGCCGCCGTCGAGAGCGGCGACCTCGCCGCCCTCGCCGGCCAGCTCGGCGACGACGCCGTGGACGCCCTCACCCCGGCCCTGCCCGTGCTCTCCACGTGGCGTCGCGGCCGGGACCGGGGAACGGCGCTGGACGGTTGGTCGTACCGGATCGGGTGGGAACCGGTGCGGCCGGCCCCCGCCTCGGGGCTCTCCGGCCGGTGGCTGGTCGCCACGGTAGGTGGCGGCGCCGACGCGGGCGTGGCGAAGACACTCGCCGAGGCCGGCGCGCGGGTGGACACGGTGACCGTGTCGTCCACCCTCGGCCGGCGGGAGCTGGGCGAGCGGCTGCGCCCGATCAGTGGCGAGGGCTGGGCCGGGGTGCTGTGCGTCCTGCCCCGGCAGGACCGGCCGCTCGCGAACGGGTCGGCCGTCCCCGCGGGTACGGCCGGGCTGCTCACCCTCATCCAGGCGCTGACCGACACCGGCCTGCCCGGACGGGTGTGGGCGCTCAGCCGTGCCGCCCTGCCGGTCACGGCCGGCGAACCGGGCGGCGACGTGTGGGCGGCGCTGACCTGGGGCCTCGGCCGGGCAGTGGCCCTGGAACAGCCCGACCGCTGGGGCGGGCTGATCGACCTGCCCGCCCGCGCCGACCGGGGCACCCGGGCCGCGCTCGTCGCGGTCCTCGCCGACGGCGCCCTCGACCAGGTGGCGGTGCGCCGCAACGGCGTGTTCGGCCGGCGGCTGCTGCCGTCCGTCCCGCCCTCCGGAGCGGGCTGGCGGCCGCGCGGGACGGTGCTGGTCACCGGCGGCACGGGCGCGCTGGGCCGGCACGTGGCCCGGTGGCTGCTGGCCAACGGCGCCGCCGAGGTGGTGCTCGCCTCCCGGCGCGGCCCGGAC
>NZ_JBFAVI010000132.1:0-20342 GCF_040679695.1 Micromonospora sp. NPDC052213 | reverse complement strand
GGGGGCGGACTCCGGCGGGCGGATGGAAGATCCCCTCCATGACCAGGTGGGGACGCCCGGGCGCGAAGTCCTCGGCGAGTGGCCCGGTCAGCGCGATCACCCCGGCGCAGCGACGCAACGCGGCCCGGACCAGGGCGACGTCGAGCCGGCGCAGCAGCCGCACCAACCGCCCGTCGGTAGGAAGGGCGACGCCCGGCGGGTCGGTGAGCACGGGTACGACCCGCACCCCGCGCCGCCACGAGGCCAGCACACCGGCCCACAGGAACGGGGCGTGCACGCCGTGCACGAGCAACACCTCTCCCGCGCCTGGCGAAGCGGCCAGCCACCGACGGGCGGCGACGAAGCGCGTCAGGTGCTTGACGCCGAGCACGTTGACGAAGCCCAGCAGCCGGCCCTCGACCCCGTCGTGGTGCAACCGTCCGCTGCGGAACACCAGCCGGCGGTTGCGCGGCCAGGTGGAGACGGGCGCGGCGGAGAGGAGGCTCACGCGGCAACCCGCGGCGCGCATCGCGGCCACCAGCCCCCAGGCGAGGGTGTGGGTCTGGGTGGCGTGCACGGCGTCGCGTGCGGTGACGTCCGCGAGCACGTCGTCCGGCACGGTGAACCCGAGCAGCGTCACCCGGGTGCCGTGCGGAGCCGTCACCGGCCCACCGCCAGGATCCGGCGGTAAACCCCGTCGAGGTTGTCAAGCATGTGGTCGAGGCTGTACCGCTCGCGGACCCGGCCGCGCGCCCGGACACCGAGTTCGACCCGGGCGGTCAGGCTGGCCACCAGGGTGGCCAGGGCGTCGGCGAGAGCCTGCGGATCGCCGGCGGGCACGAGCACACCGGCTCCGTCGCGCAGCACCTCCACGTTGCCTCCGACCGCGCTCGCCACCACCGGCAGCCCGTGGGCCATTGCCTCCAGGAGCGCGTTGGACAGGTTCTCGTGCAGCGTCGGGAAGACGAACAGGTCGGCGGCGGCCAGCAGATCCGGGACGTCGGCTCGGGAGCCGAGCAGGCGCACGTCGAGCGCGTCGGGGCCTGCCACGGCGGCGGCGCCCAGCGCCTCGGCGATCGCGGGGCGGTCCGGACCGTCCCCGGCCACGAGCAGCACCCGGCGACCGGCGGCGGCCGGCAACCGGCGCAGGGCATCGGCGAGCACTCCGTAGCCCTTCTCCCAGGTCAGTCTGGCGACCGCGATCATCACGACGTCGTCGGGCCGTAGGCCGAGTTCGCCGCGGACCCGGGCGCGGGGGCCGGGCTTCTCCGGCACCAGCACACCGTTCGGGATCACCCCGACGAACCGGTCCCGGCAACCACGCAGGAAGTCCCGTCCCGCGGCGTATTCGCAGACGGTCGCGACGTGGGTGGCCGCCCGCAGGGTGAACGGCTCCGCGCCGTGCACCAACAGCCCACGCCGCAGCGGCCGGCCGCCCTGACGCAGATCGCGGACGGTGCCGTGCACCGTGACCAGGATCCGCGGGCAGCGGGCCAGGCGTGCGGCGAGGACGCCGTGAAAGCCTTCGTTCTGCAGCCCCCGGACGTGCACCAGGTCCGGCCGGAGGCGGCGCAGCAGCGCCACCCACTCGCGGAGCAGCGACACGTCGAGGCCGCCGTTGCCCCGGTCCTGGTGCATCCGCACGAAGTCGTACTCGTCGCCGAGCCGGGAGGCAAGCACCCGCTCGACGACGGTCAGGGGGCCGTTCGCTCCCGGCCGTCCGGCGGAGTGCTGGACCACGACCGGGCGGGTGCGAGCGGCGGGTGGCGAATGGTCGAGACCAGCGACGGCGATGCTCGGGCGCACAGGAACTCCAATCCGACGCGTTCCGGCGTGGAAAGCGGCGACGGGGCGACATCGGTGACCTAGACTATCGGGCGATATCGGATTAAAAGGAATAATTCCGTCGAACGGGGAAGCTCATGTTCCAGCCATCGGTGGCGGACCTGCTCGACCCGGTCGGCCCCGGCACTCCCCGCCTTCTCGCGCTGGCGGCGTACCGGTTTCCGCACGGCGATGCCATGTCCAACCGGCTGCTGCACCTGGCCCGTTCGGCGACTCCACCCGGTGCCACCGTCGTGGTGGTCAACGACTGGCCCGCCGACGGGACCCGGCCACCCGTGGATCCGCCGCTGCCGGCGGAGGTCAAGCTCCTGACTCTCCGGCCGAGCAGGGGAGGCAAGCTGGCCCGCTGGTGGCACCGCCAGCGCCGCCCGCTTCGGGTACTCGCCGCACTGCGCCGGGCCGGCGTACGACGGGCCGACCTGAACGGTGTCCTCCTGCCGCTGGGGCTGTGGAATCTGACCACCTGGGTGGTTCTTCGGCTCGTGGTGCGCCGTCCGGTCACCGTCGACGTAATGGAGCGGCACGACACGCAGCAGTTCGGCCGGGGCCGACTCAACCCACATTTCGTCCGACACCGGTGGCATGCGTTGCTCGCGGCCCGGCTGGCCGACCGGATCATCGCGATCTCCACCGCGCTCCACGGCGACTTCGCTCACCGGCGCCCCACACTCGTGGTACCTCCGCAGGTCGACTGCGCCGGTTACGCGTCCCCCGCGCCGCCCTCGCTGGAGGGCGGCCTGCGCCTGATCTACGCCGGCACCGCCGGTGCCAAGGACCTGCTGGCCGTCGTGGTGGAGGGGATCCGGCGGTTGCCCGCGGCGGTGCGTGACCGGGTCCGTCTGACGATCGCCGGCATGACCCGCGACCAGGCCGTCAGTCTGTCCGACCTGGACGCCCACTGCCTAGAGGACCTCGCCGGGCAGATCACCTTCCTGGGCCGGGTGCCGCGTGAGCGCGTCCTGGCCGAGCTGGGCGGCGCACACTTCTCGGTCCTCGTCCGCCCCGATGTCGGATACTCGAGGGCGGGCTTCCCGTCGAAGGTGCCGGAGAGCCTGGCCGCCGGGTGCCCAGTGCTGCTGAACCACACGAGTGACCTCGCCCGGTACATCGCGGAGGGGCGCGAAGGGCTGGTGCTGACTGGACCGACCCCCGACGACGTCCGCGACGGCCTGCTGCGGGCGCTCGCCCTGGACGACGACGAGTGGCGGCGGATGAGCCAGGCTGCCCGGGATCGGGCGAGGGACTTCGACTACCGCTCCTGGGCACCGGCCGTGAGCGACTTCGTCGCCGGCGCGGGGCGCGGCTCCGGCACGGCGAGCTCGGTAAGCGAAGCCAACTCGGCCACTGTCAGCCGCTGATCCGGGGGATAGAGGGCGCGCTCGTGGGCGGTGATCGTCTCGACCGGCCAGCGTAGCCGGACCACCCGGGCCGGGCTGCCGGCCACGATCGCGTACGGCGGCACCGACCGGGTGACGACCGCACCGGCCCCGATAACCGCACCGCGCCCGACAGTAACCCCATGCAGGATGACCGCCCGGGTACCGATCCAGACGTCATCGCCGATCACCACACCACGATCGTGGTCCTCGTCGCCCGGCCCCTTCGTGGCCGCGATCATCGGTACGCCGATCTGGTCCACCCGGTGGTTGCCGCCCCGGATGGTGACCTCCGGACCGAACATCACGTTGTCGCCGATTCGTATTCGGGACCGGGCAGCCATGATCACCGGACGGTGCCCGAGGTCCACGTTGCGCCCCACCTCGATCGTCTCGAAGGTGTAGACGCCATCCGGATCAAACACGAATCCGTCACCCCGCGCGCCGAACCGGTCAGCCACAGCCAGCCCGTGTATCGCCCGACGGGCCCGCGAGCCAGTGGTGATGACCCGGTCGACCAGCCGCGCCACCGGACCGAGGACGCGACCAGGCCGCCTCTTGTCCACACGCATCAGGCCATGCTCCCTGTCGTCGCTCGCCACCGTGCCGGCGTCGACCGCAGCGGCCGGTCCGCCGCAACTTCCCCCGGAGCCGACGGGTAGCCGACGACGCCCAGGCCATGACCAAGATCCCGATACCTGCTCAACCTGTCGTCCACCTCGGATGTCGTTGTGATCTGAGGGCGGCGGCGCCAGGTCGTCCGGATAGCCGGCCGCCCCGGCCTGGATCCATCGGATGGCTGAACGCGGCCCTCGAACGGGTGACGCGCGAGGAGACAACCGGCCCCGGTGGCCCCGGTCCAACCCGCCTGACCTCGCGCCATGCCGACGATTATCACTCCCCGCAACAACTCCGTGACCCAAAATGCGGTATGGCCAGAGTTTTGATCCTGACCGATTACCGGGGCACGTTCTATTCGACGGCCCGCACCCGCCACGGCCGGTGCACCATGGACGTCGAGCGGGTGTGCCGGCGCCTCAGTGACGCCGGGCTGCACCCGGAGGTGATTCCGCTGGCCGAACTGGACCTTGGCGCGGACCTCCAGGGCGTTCCCGTGCTCTACACCTCCTCCGAGGATGCCGGACTGCTCTACAAAAGCTGGATCGAGGACCTCGTCCTCGCTCTGGAGACGGCCGGGGCGAGGACCATCCCGAGCTACCGCTTCCTGCGCGCGCACCACAACAAGGCGATGATGGAGGCACTGCGCTTCCAGCTCTTCCCGAAGGAAGCGGCCAGGCTGCACACCCGTACCTTCGGCACGCTCGAGGAGTTGGCGTCCACCTCCCTCGACGGGCCGTGGCCGAAGGTGGTCAAGTCGGCGTACGGCGCGGGGTCGGCGTACGTCGCCTTGGCGGCCGGCCACGCGGAACTGACCCGCGTGGCGCGACGCTTCAGCCGGGTCGCCGACCTGCGGGCAGGGGTACGGGAGCACGTCAAGCGCGCTCTGCGGCGTGAGCACCACCCCCACTCGCTGCACCGGCAAAAGTTCGTGGTGCAGGACTTCATCCCAGGACTGGCCGGCGACTTCAAGGTGCTGCGGCTCGGTGAGCGCTACTACACGCTCTACCGCCGCAACCGTGCCGGCGACTTCCGAGCGAGCGGAAGTGGCGACTTCGACTTCCACAGCGACGGGGGCGTGGACCGCGGAGCCCTGCTCGACTACGCCGAGCAGGTGGCGGACACCATTGGCACCCCGCTCGTCTCGCTGGACATCGGCTTCGACGGCGCCCAGTTCCACCTCATCGAGTTCCAGTGTCTGCACTTCGGGACCGTAACCGCCGAGGAGTCGACCCACTACCACCTGCGCGACGGCGGCAGCTGGCGGCCAGTCCAGGAGCGATGCGACATCGAGGCGGTCTTCAGCGAGGCGATCGCGCGGCATCTGGCCCGGTGACCGGCAGCGCCCGGCCGGATGTGGTGAGCTGTAGCCATGGACCGCACCCTGCTCGGGCTGGCGCTGCACCCGACGCGGGACGCCACCGGGATCGTCTCGATCATCGCCGACTGGGCGGCCCGGCACCACACGGGCCTCGTCGTGCGCACCGAGGACCGGCACCGGGTGCCGGCGACGGTGGAGGCGATGCCCGCCGAGGAACTGGCCGAGCGGGTGAGCGCACTGATCAGCATCGGCGGAGACGGCACGATGCTCGGGGCGCTCCGGTCCGTGGTGCGTAACCCGAAGCCGGTGCTCGGGGTGCACCTGGGCAAGCTCGGCTTCCTGGTGGAGGTGGAGCCGCCGGATCTGCCGGAGGCGCTGGACCGGCTCGCCAACAAGGACTTCACGGTGGAGGCGCACAGCTGTCTGGCCTGCGACGTCTGCGGGGACGGCATCGTCGCGTTCAACGACGTCGCGCTGGTCCGCCAGCCCGGCTCCGGGTTCGTGACGGCGACCCTCGCCGTGGACGGCCAGCGCTACGGCTACTACCGCTGCGACGCGCTGGTGGTGAGTACCCCGACCGGCTCGACCGCGTACAGCTACGCGGCGGGCGGCCCACTGGTCTCCCCGGCCACGCAGGCGGTGGTGGTCACCCCGTCGGCGCCGATGGCCGGCATCTCCCGCTCGGTGATCCTCTCCCCGGAGGAGAAGATCCGGTTGGAGCTGACGCCGGGCTCCGCCCCGGTGGCGGTGGAGATGGACGGGCTGGTGATCCGGGAGGCGGCCACCGAGGGGGCGATCGACATCAGCTACCGCCGGGAGGCGGGGCTGGTGGTACGGCTGGACCCCCGCCGCTACCAGGAGCGCAACCAGCTGAAGCTCAGCCTGCTGGACCTGCCACTGCTGCCCGAGCAGCTTCGCGAGCTGCTGCCGGAGGGGCTGCGCGAGCAGCTCAACCGCCGCGAACTCCTCCCACCGCGCTGAACCGGCGCCGGGTGCCGGAGGAACCGGGTACGGATGCGCCCTCGCGGGGGCGGCTCTCCGCCAGGATCCTCCGTTCCGCCACCCGGCGGTAACGCCGTCGATCTCTTTGATCTCCCGCGACCCGGCCGCGGACTGACCCGCGCTCAGGCCCGCTTGAGCACCTCGGTCACCAGGTCCTTCGCCTCCTGCTGGATGCGTTCCAGGTGCTTCGGCCCCTGGAACGACTCGGCGTAGATCTTGTAGACGTCCTCGGTGCCGGACGGCCGGGCGGCGAACCAGCCGGAGTCGGTGGTGACCTTGAGCCCGCCGATCGGCGCGCCGTTGCCCGGCGCGGCGGTGAGGGTCGCGGTGATCGGCTCGCCGGCCAGCTCGGTGGCGGTCACCTGCTCCGGCGAGAGTTTGCCGAGCACCGCCTTCTGCTCCCGGGTCGCCGGCGCGTCGATCCGGGCGTACGCGGGCGCGCCGAAGCGCTCGGCCAGCTCCGCCCAGTGCTCGCTCGGAGTGCGGCCGGTGGTGGCGATGATCTCGGCGGCGAGGAGGCAGAGCAGGATGCCGTCCTTGTCGGTGGTCCAGGTGCCCCCGTCGCGGCGCAGGAACGACGCGCCGGCGCTCTCCTCGCCGCCGAAGCCGACCGCGCCGTCGAGCAGCCCGGGGACGAACCACTTGAAGCCGACCGGCACCTCCAGCAGCGGGCGACCCAGGTCGGCGGCGACCCGGTCGATCATCGAGGAGGAGACCAGGGTCTTGCCGACCGCGGCGGCCGGGCCCCAGTTCGTCCGCGTGCGGAACAGGTGGGCGATCGCCACCGCGAGGTAGTGGTTGGGGTTCATCAGGCCGCCGTCGGGGGTGACGATGCCGTGCCGGTCGGCGTCGGCGTCGTTGCCGGTGGAGACCTGGTAGTCGGCGCGGGCCGCGATCAGCGAGGCCATCGCGTTCGGCGACGAGCAGTCCATCCGGATCTTGCCGTCCCCGTCCAGGGTCATGAACCGCCAGGTGGGGTCGACGGTCGGGTTGACCACGGTCAGGTCCAGCCGGTGCCGCTGCGCGATCTCGCCCCAGTAGGCGACGCTCGCCCCGCCGAGCGGGTCCGCGCCGATGCGCACCCCGGCGTCGCGGATCGCGTCGACGTCGATCGCCGCCGGCAGGTCGTCGACGTAGCCGGCGAGGAAGTCGTACGACCCGGTGGTGTCGGCGGCGCGGGCCCGCGCGTAGGGGATCCGGCGGACCTCCTTGAGCCCGTCGGCCAGGATGGCGTTGGCCCGGTCCTGGATCCACTTCGTGACGTCGGTGTCCGCCGGCCCGCCGTGGGTGGGGTTGTACTTGAAGCCGCCGTCGTCGGGCGGGTTGTGCGACGGGGTGATCACGATGCCGTCGGCCAGCCCGCTGGTGCGCCCCCGGTTGTGGGTGAGGATGGCGTGCGACACCGCCGGGGTGGGCGTGTAGCCGTCCCGGCTGTCCAGTAGCACGGTGACCTCGTTGGCGGCGAGCACCTCCAGCGCGTCCACCGCGGCCGGGGCGGAGAGGGCGTGGGTGTCGCGGCCGACGAACAGCGGGCCGTCCAGGCCCCGCTCCCGGCGGTAGTCGCAGAGCGCCTGGGTGACCGCGAGGATGTGGTCGGAGTTGAACGCGTTGCGCAGGCTCGACCCGCGGTGCCCGGACGTGCCGAAGGAGACCTGCTGCGCCGGGTCCTGCGGGTCGGGGTGCTCGGCGTAGTAGGCGGTCACCAGCCGCGGCACGTCGACCAGGTCGGCGGGCTGGGCGGGCTTGCCGGCCCGGGGATGACTGCTCACGGTTCCACCTTCTGTCCCTTGCCGATCACCACGATGCCGTTGTCCGAGACGGTGTAGCGCTGCCGGTCCTTCTCCAGGTCGACGCCGATCTCGGCCCCCTCGGGCACGACCACGTTCTTGTCGAGGATGGCCCGGCGGACGACCGCGTGCCGGCCGATGTCCACCCCCTCCATCAGCACCGCGCCGTCCACGTGGGCCCAGGAGTGCACCTTCACCTTCGGCGACACGACCGAGTTCTCCACGAGCGAGCCGGAGATCACCGCGCCGGGCGAGACCATCGAGCCGACCGCCCGGCCGACCCGCTCGCCCCACTGGTGCACGAACTTCGCCGGCGGGTACGGCGGCTGCTCGGTGTAGATCGGCCACTCGAAGTTGTAGAGGTTGAACACCGGGTGGACGTTGATCAGATCCATGTGGGCGTCGTAGAAGGAGTCGAGCGTCCCCACGTCGCGCCAGTAGCCGCGGTCCCGGTCGGTGCTGCCCGGCACCTCGTTGTCGCGGAAGTCGTAGACGTTGGCCTCGCCCCGCTCGACGAGCATCGGGATGATGCTGCCGCCCATGTCGTGCTTGCTGGTCTTGTCCTCCGCGTCGCGCTCGACGGCCTCGCAGAGCGCCTTCGTGCTGAAGACGTAGTTGCCCATCGAGGCGTAGATCTGGTCGGGGGCGTCGGGCAGGCCGACCGCGTCGGTGGGCTTCTCGCGGAACGCCCGGATCCGCCGGCCGTCCTCGCCGACCTCGATCACGCCGAACTGGTCGGCCGTCGACAGCGGCTGCCGGATGCCGGCCACGGTGACCCCGGCGCCGGAGGCGATGTGGTCCTCCACCATCTGCCGCGGGTCCATCCGGTAGATGTGGTCGGCGCCGAAGACGATCACGTGGTCCGGCTGCTCGTCGTTGATCAGGTTGAAGCTCTGGTAGATCGCGTCGGCGGAGCCGGCGAACCACCACGGGCCGCGCCGCTGCTGCGCCGGCACGGGGGTGACGTAGTTGCCGAGCAGCGTCGACATCCGCCACGTCTTGGTGATGTGCCGGTCCAGCGAGTGCGACTTGTACTGGGTCAGCACGACGATCTTCAGATAGCCGGCGTTCGCCAGGTTGGAGAGGACGAAGTCGACCATGCGGTACATCCCGCCGAACGGGACGGCCGGCTTGGCCCGGTCCGTGGTGAGCGGCATCAGGCGCTTGCCCTCCCCGCCGGCCAGGACGATCGCGAGCACCTTGGCAGCCATGTTCCGACGCTAACCATCCGCCGGGGACTTCACCACTCGTACGGGCACACTTCTGCACTAGGGTGCCGGGAATGACGGACTCCGCACAGCTTCGCGTCGACCTGTTGACCCGGGAGTACCCGCCCGAGGTGTACGGCGGCGCCGGGGTGCACGTGGAGTACCTGGCCCGCGAGCTGCGCCGGCTCGCCGACGTGCGGGTGCACTGCTTCGGCGCGCCGCGCACCGAGCCGGGCGTCACCGCGTACGCCGAACCGGCGGGCCTTCGCGGCGCGAACGCCGCGCTGCGGACGATGGGCGTGGATCTGGAGATGGCGGCGGCGTGCGCCGGCACCGACGTGGTGCACAGCCACACCTGGTACGCCAACCTGGCCGGGCACACCGCGAAGCTGCTGCACGGCGTGCCGCACGTGGTGACCGCGCACAGCCTGGAGCCGCTGCGGCCGTGGAAGGCCGAGCAGCTCGGCGGCGGCTACGCGCTCTCGTCCTGGTGTGAGCGCACGGCCTTCGAGGCCGCCGACGCGGTCGTCGCGGTCAGCGAGGGGATGCGGCGCGACGTGCTGACCGCCTACCCGGCGGTGGACCCGGACCGGGTCCGGGTGGTCTACAACGGCATCGACACCGACGAGTACTCCCCGGACCACGGCACCGACGTGGTGGAGCGGCTCGGCATCGATCCGGCCCGCCCGAGCGTGGTGTACGTCGGGCGGATCACCCGGCAGAAGGGGCTGCCCTACCTGCTGCGCGCGGCGCGCGACCTGCCCGCCGACGCCCAGCTGGTGCTGCTCGCCGGCGCGCCGGACACCCCGGAGATCGCCGCCGAGGTGGAGGCCCTGGTGGCCGAGCTGCGGGCGGGCCGCTCGGGCGTCGTCTGGGTGGCCGAGATGCTGCCCAAGCACGAGGTGATCCAGGTGCTCACGCACGCCACGGTCTTCGTCTGCCCGTCGGTCTACGAGCCGATGGGCATCGTGAACCTGGAGGCGATGGCCTGCGAGACGGCGGTGGTGGCCACCGCGACGGGCGGCATCCCGGAGGTGGTCGTCGACGGCGGGACCGGGCTGCTGGTGCCGATCGAGCAGGCCGCCGACGGCTCCGGCCGGCCGCTGGACCCGGGTCGGTTCGTCGCCGACCTCGCGGCCAGGGTCAACGAGGCGCTGGCCGACCCGGGGCGCGCCACGGAGTTCGGGCTCGCCGGCCGGCGACGGGCCGTCGAGCAGTTCTCCTGGGACGCCGTGGCGCGGCGGACGCTGGAGGTGTACCGGTCGGTGGGCGCCGCCGGCTGAGCCGCGCGGGAACTGATCTCGCGCAGTAGGTTGGCGGGGTGACTGGACGGTTTCCGATCGAAGACGTCTCCCCCGTCGTCTCCTGCGGTCGCTACCCGGCCAAGGCGGTGGTGGGCGAGCCCGTGCCGGTGTCGGCCCGCGCCTACCGGGAGGGGCACGACGCGCTCGGCTGCAACGTGGTGTGGCTGGGCCCCGACGGGCGGGCCCGGCCGTTCACCCGGATGCGCCCCGGCGAGCCCGGCCAGGACCGCTGGCACGCGGTCATCCGCCCGGACGCGGTCGGCGAGTGGGTGTTCACCGTCGAGGCGTTCCAGGATCCCTACCTGACCTGGCAGAACGCGGTCACCAAGAAGCTCGCCGCCGGCCAGGGGCCGGCGGAGCTGGCCAACGACCTCGCCGAGGGCGCCCGGGTGCTGACGGCCGCCGCCGCGCTGGTGCCGGGGGGCGACGTCGACCGGGTGTCGGCGGCGGTGGCGGCGCTGCGCGACGACCGGCTGCCGTTGCCCCGGCGGGTCGCTCCGGCGCTGGAGCTGGCCGGCCTGCTCTGGGAGCACCCGGTCCGGGAGCTGGTCACCACCGGCGAGGAGCACCGGCTCTGGGTGGACCGCCCCCGCGCGCTCTTCTCCGCCTGGTACGAGTTCTTCCCCCGTTCCGAGGGGGCCGTCCCGGCCACCGTCGACGCGCCGGCCCGCTCCGGCACGTTCGCCACCGCCACCGAGCGCCTGCCGGGCGTCGCCGCGATGGGCTTCGACGTGCTCTACCTGCCGCCGATCCACCCGATCGGCCGGGTCAACCGCAAGGGCCGCAACAACTCGCTGACCGCGGGGCCGGACGACGTCGGCTCGCCGTGGGCGATCGGCTCCGCCGAGGGCGGCCACGACGCCATCCACCCCGACCTGGGTACGCCGGAGGACTTCCGGGACTTCGTCGCCGCCGCCGCCGAGCAGGGCCTGGAGGTGGCGATGGACCTGGCGTTGCAGTGCGCGCCGGACCACCCGTGGGTGACGGAGCACCCGGAGTGGTTCACCACGCGGGCCGACGGCAGCATCGCGTACGCGGAGAACCCGCCGAAGAAGTACCAGGACATCTACCCGCTGAACTTCGACAACGACCCGGAGGGCATCCGGGCGGAGATCCTGCGGGTGGTGCTGCACTGGGTGGGCGAGGGCATCCGGATCTTCCGGGTGGACAACCCGCACACGAAGCCGGTCGACTTCTGGCACTGGCTGATCGGCGAGGTGAAGAAGGTCGAGCCGGACGTGCTCTTCCTCGCCGAGGCGTTCGCCCGGCCGGCGATCATGCACGGCCTGGGCAAGATCGGCTTCACCCAGTCGTACACGTACTTCACGTGGCGCACCTCGGCAGCCGAGATGCGGGCGTACTGCGAGGAACTGGTCGCGGCGGCCGACCACATGCGACCCAACTTCTGGCCGAACACGCCGGACATCCTGCACTCCTCGTTGCAGCACGGCGGCCCGCCCATGTTCAAGATCCGGGCCGTGCTGGCCGCGCTGCTCTCCCCCTCCTGGGGCATGTACGCCGGCTACGAGCTGTTCGAGCACGTGGCCCGCCCCGGCGTCGAGGAGTACCTCGACAGCGAGAAGTACGAGCTGCGCCCGAGGGACTGGGCGGGCGCGCAGGCGCAGGGCCGCTCCCTGGCGCCGTTCATCGCCACCCTCAACCGGGTACGCCGGGAGAACCCCGCCCTGCACCAGCTCCGCAACCTGCGCTTCCACGAGATCGACAACCCGGCGCTGCTCTGCTGGTCCAAACACGACCCGGACACCGGCAACACCGTCGTCGTGGTCTGCTCGTTCGACGCGCAGGGCGTGCAGTGGGGCAACACCACGCTGGACATGCCGGCGCTCGGCCTCGACTGGCACGACCGGTTCACGGTGTACGACGAGCTGACCGGCGCCAGTTACGACTGGGGGCAGCACAACGCGGTGCGTCTCGACCCGTACCTGCAACCCGCGCACGTGCTGACCGTGCGGCGGCCCGCTCCGCCGGCCGGCCCGGCGGCACAGGCGCCGGCGGCGCAGGGCCTGACCGTCGAGAACGTTCCCGACGACCTCTCGGGCGGCACCGCCCCCACCGTTGGAGCGCAGGAGGACGATCCCCGATGGACGAGTTGATCGCCGGCGCGACGCACGACCCGCACGCCGTCCTCGGCGCGCACCCGGCCGACGGGCGGACGGTCGTCCGCACGCTGCGCCGCGACGCCGCCGGCGTCGCCGTCCTCGTCGACGGCCGGCGGCACCCGATGCGCCGCGTGCACGACGCCGGCGTGTTCGAGGCCACGGTGCCGGGCGAGGTGCTCGACTACCGGATCGAGGTCGACGGCCGGGTGCACGACGACCCGTACCGCTACCCGCCCACCGTGGGCGAGCTGGACCTGCACCTGATCGGCGAGGGCCGGCACGAGCGGCTCTGGGAGGCCCTCGGCGCCCGGGTCCACGACGAGGGCGTCGCGTTCGCCGTCTGGGCGCCGAACGCGCGCGGCGTCCGGGTCGTCGGCGACTTCACCGGCTGGGCCCCGGACGACGGCTGGCCGATGCGCTCGCTCGGCGCCAGCGGGGTGTGGGAGGTCTTCGTCCCGGGCGCCTCGGCCGGCGCCCGCTACAAGTACCGGATCCTCGGCGCCGACGGGCACTGGCGGGACAAGGCCGACCCCCTGGCGGCGTACGCCGAGGTGCCGCCGGCCACCGCGTCGGTGGTGCACCGGTCCACGTACGAGTGGGGCGACGCCGCCTGGCTGGAGCGGCGGGCCCGGCGGCAGCCGCACCAGGAGCCGATGAGCGTCTACGAGGTGCACCTGGGCTCCTGGCGTCCCGGGCTGGGCTACCGGGAGCTGGCCGAGGAGCTGACCGCGTACGTCACCGGGCTGGGCTTCACGCACGTGGAGTTCCTGCCCGTGATGGAGCACCCGTTCGGCGGCTCCTGGGGCTACCAGGTCACCGGATACTTCGCGCCGACGTCCCGGTTCGGCGACCCGGACGACTTCCGTTATCTCGTGGACCGGCTGCACGCCGCCGGCGTCGGCGTGATCCTGGACTGGGTGCCGGCGCACTTCCCCAAGGACGAATGGGCTCTCGCCCGCTTCGACGGCACCCCCCTCTACGAGCACCCCGACCCGCGCCGGGGCGAGCACCCCGACTGGGGCACGTACGTCTTCGACTTCGGCCGCCGCGAGGTGCGCAACTTCCTGGTCGCCAACGCGCTCTACTGGTGCGACCAGTTCCACGTCGACGGGCTGCGGGTCGACGCGGTGGCCTCGATGCTCTACCTGGACTACTCCCGCCCCGAGGGGCAGTGGCTGCCGAACCGGTACGGCGGCCGGGAGAACCTGGAGGCGATCGCGTTCATGCAGGAGGTGAACGCGACGGTCTACAAGCACCACGCCGGGGTGGTGATGATCGCCGAGGAGTCCACCGCCTGGCCGGGGGTCACCCGCTCCACCGACGCCGGCGGGCTCGGCTTCGGTTTCAAGTGGAACATGGGCTGGATGCACGACACCCTGCTCTACACCTCGAAGGACCCGATCTACCGGCAGCATCACCACCACCAGCTCACGTTCTCCCTGGCGTACGCCTGGAGCGAGAACTACGTGCTGCCGATCAGCCACGACGAGGTGGTGCACGGCAAGGGTTCCCTCGCGGGCAAGATGCCCGGCGACACCTGGCAGCGGCTGGCCACCGTGCGCGCCCTGCTGGCGTACATGTGGGCGCACCCGGGCAAGCAACTGCTCTTCATGGGCTGCGAGCTGGCCGACGACCGGGAGTGGAGCGAGGAGCGGGGGCTCGACTGGCACCTGCTGCACGACCCGGCCCGCGCCGGCGTGCAGCGCCTCGTCGGCGACCTGAACCGCGTCTACCGGGACACCCCGGCGCTGTGGGCGCAGGACACGGACCCGGCCGGGTTCCGGTGGATCGCCGCGGACGACGTCGCCAACAACACCGTCTCGTTCGTGCGGATCGCCCCCGACGGCGCGACCCTGGTCTGCGTGGCGAACTTCTCCGCCCGGCCGCTGACGGACTACCGCATCGGGCTGCCCGCCGGCGGCACCTGGGCGGAGGTGCTCAACACCGACTCCCACCACTACGGCGGGTCGGGGGTGGGCAACCTGGGCGAGGTGCACGCCGAGGACGTGCCGTGGCACGGCCTGCCGGCGTCCGCCGCGCTCCAGGTGCCGCCGCTCGGCGTGCTCTGGCTCCGCCACGACTGAGCGCCCGGCCCCGTCGCGCGTCGCCGACCGGGAATCAGACCAGGCCGGCGTCGCGCAGCAGCTTCCACAGGCCGGCGCCGTCGGGCGCGGAGAGCCACTTCTGCCCCACCGGCCCGGCCGAGGAGCTGCCGGCCGGGCCGGGCAGGCTACCGGCCAGCACCGCCTGGGTGGGCGAGAGCCGGCGGATCGCCACCCCCGCCACGTTCTGCGGGTGGGCGGCCGCGAACTCGCGGTAGATCTCCGGGTCGTGCTGCCCGTCGTCGCCGACCAGCAGCCACTTCACGTCCGGGAACTCCTTCGCCAGCCGGGCCAGGGTGACCCGCTTGTGCTCCCGGCCGCTGCGGAACCAGCGGTCCGCGGTCGGCCCCCAGTCCGTCAGCAGCAGCGGCCCGGCCGGATAGAGGTGCCGGGACAGGAACCGGGTCAGCGTCGGCGCGACGTTCCAGGCACCGGTCGACAGGTAGAAGACCGGCGCGCCGGGGTGCGCGGTGGCCAGCCGCTCGTAGAGCACCGCCATGCCGGGCACCGCCGTCCGGGCGTGCTCGTCGAGGACGAAGGTGTTCCAGGCCGCGAGCAGCGGGCGGGGCAGCGCGGTCACCATGACCGTGTCGTCGATGTCGGAGAGGATGCCGAAGCGCACCTCCGGGTCGAGGATGCGCACCGGCGCCTCGACCGGCTCCGCGTCCGGCAGGCTGATCCGCACCGCGCCCCACCCCGGCGGCAGGTCCGCCTCGACCACGGTGTCGACGAAGCCGCTGCGGTCGGCCTGCGCCTCGTGGCGCACCCCGCCGGCCTCGACGGTCACCGTCACGTGCTTGGCCGGCAGCGTGGTGAAGCTGCGCCAGCCGCGGACCTTCTCCAGCCGGCCCCGCTGGCGGGTGTCCGGCCGTCCCAGCAGCACCCGGCACATCACCCGCACCCAACCGGGCGCGCCGTAACCGGCGTACGCGATGATGTTGGTCCGCCAGCCGGTGCGCCGCAGCCGACGCTCGACCAGCGCGTGCACGGCGTCCTCGATCCGCGCGGCCCGGTGCAGGTTCGGTACGGCCAACTGGCCGGCGGGAGTGGGTGGCACGTCAGCAACCCTGCCACAACCCGGCGGCCTCGGCCACGCGAGGCGATCTTCGCCGGCCGCCGGCTGCGCCGATCCGCCCCGCCCGGCCCCGGCGGCGTGTAACACTCCGGTCGGGACGACGACGGGGGCGTTGGTCGTGTCGCAACCAGTACGCAAGCGTGGGCGGTGGCGCCCGCAGCTCGACCGGCCGGCGCTCGTCGCGCTGCTGTTCGGGCTCGCCGGGGTCGGCTACCGGCTGGTGCTGACCCTGCACACGGTGCCGGTCTCCAACAGCGACGAGGCCACCTTCGGGCTGGTCGCGCTGCACATCGCGCAGGGCCGCGAGCTGCCCGTCTTCCTCTACGGCCAGCGCTACATGGGCGTGCTGGAGTCCTACCTGGCCGCGCCGCTGATCGCGGTCGCCGGGCCGAGCTGGCCGCTGCTGCGCCTGCCGCTGCTGGTGCTCTACGCCGTCTTCCTCTGGCTGATCCACCGGCTGACCCGGCGGATCTGCTCGCCCTGGTTCGCCGCCGTCGTCGTCGGGCTGCTCGCCCTCGGCGGGGAGCGGGTGGTCCGGGACCAGTTGACCGTGGTCGGCGGCCGCCCGGAGGTCAAGGTCGCCGTGCTGCTGATGCTGCTGGTCGTGGTGGGACTCGCCCGGGGCACCGTGCGGCACCGCCGGCTGGCCGTCGGGCTCTTCGGCCTGCTCGCCGGGGTGGCCGCCTGGTCGGACTGGCTGATCCTGCCCTACCTGGGGGCGGCCGCGCTGGCGCTGCTCTGGGTGGCCCGCCGGGAGCTGCTCGGCTGGGCCGGGGCGCTGCTGCTGGCCGGGTTCGCCGTCGGGATCGCGCCGATGATCCGGGACAACCTGGTCGCCCCGCCCGGCGAGGACTCGCTGTCGGTGTTGCGCGAGGTCAGCACCCGGGCCGGGCCGCCGCCGCCGTGGAGCCGGCGGCTCGACGGCGGGCTGCTGGAGGGGGTGCCGCTCGCCACCGGACTCTGCCCGGTGGACGGCTGCTCCCGCTGGCAGGGGTGGTTCGGCCTGCTCTACCCGCTGCTGCTGGTGGTCGCCGCCGCGCTCGCCGTGGTCGCGTACCGCCGGGCCGCGGGCACCCCGCCCGCCCGCCGGGTCGGCCCGATGGTGCACCTCGCGCTGGTCGTGGGCGCGGCGCTGACCCTGCTGTCGTACGTGCGCAGCCCGCTGGCCGCCACCAGCCCGCTGGACAACGCCCGGTACCTGTCGGTCCTCCAGCTCTCCCTGCCGGCGGTGCTGTGGCCGCTCTGGCTGGCGGCGGTCGCGTGCTGGCGGGGCACGGTCGGGGCGTTCGGCCGGTTGGGCGGGGCGCTCGCCACCGCCGTGCTCGCCGCGCTGACCGCGACCATGCTGGTGGTCACCGTGCAGTTCGCCGCCACCGGCACCGAGGCGTCCCGGGTCGAGGAGCGGCAGGCCCGCGAGCTGGCCGACCGGCTCCGCGCGGGCGGCCCCCACGAGGTGTACGGGGACTACTGGACCTGCAACCGGCTGATCTTCAACACCGACGAGTCGGTGGTGTGCGCGGTGCTCGACGGCGAACTCACCCCGGGGCAGAACCGCTATTCCGCGTACTGGCGGCAGGTGGGGCGGGCCGACCGGCCCGGGTACGTGCTGGCGGCCGACTCGGCGGCGGAGCGGCGGCTGCGCCGGCTGCTCGGCGACCGGGCCGACGCGGCGCTGCTCGCCGAGGTGGGCGGGTATCGCGTGTACCACCCGGAGACGCCGGTGCGGCCGTGGCGGTAGGGACGGGCCGTACGCTGGCCGGGCCGGCGCGCGGGCGCCGCGCCGAGGCGAGGAGTCCCGATGCTCATCCTGCTGCCGCCCTCCGAGGGGAAGGCCGACGCCGGCACCGGCCGGCGGCTGGACCTCGCCCGGCTCTCCCTGCCGGAGCTGACCGGCGCCCGGGAGGAGGTGCTGGCCGCGCTGGTGGCGCTCAGTGACGGCGGCGACGAGGAGGCGGCCCGGGCGGCGCTGGGGCTCAGCGAGGGCCAGCGCGGCGAGCTGCGGCGCAACGCCCGGCTGCGGGTGGCGGCCACCGCCCCCGCCGACCGGCTCTACACCGGCGTGCTCTACGAGGCGCTCGACCTCGCCTCGCTCCCGCCGGCCGCGCCGCGGGCGGCCCGCCGGTCGGTGCTGATCAGCTCGGGCCTCTGGGGCGCGGTACGCCTCACCGACCGGATCCCGCCCTACCGCTGCCCGGTCGGGGCGCGGCTGCCGGGGGTGGGCGCGCTGTCGGCGTACTGGCGGCGGGCCCTCGCGCCGGCGATGGACGCCGCGGCCGGCTCCGGGCCGGTGCTCGACCTGCGCTCCGGCGCGTACGCGGCCACCTGGACGCCCCGTGGCGAGGTGGCCGCCCGCACCGTGACGGTCCGGGTGCTGCACGAGCGGGAGGTCGACGGCGTGCCCGTCCGGTCGGTGGTGAGCCACTTCAACAAGGCGACCAAGGGTCGGCTGGTGCGGGACCTGCTGACCGCGGGCGTCCGACCGCGCTCGGCCGACGGGCTGGTGTCGGCGCTGCGCGACCTGAAGTACACGGTGCTGGAGCAGCCCGGGCCGTCCCACCGGCCACGCCAGGTCGACCTGGTCGTCACCGAGCTGTAGGGCTGCCGCAAGATTTCCTCAAGGCTGGGGCGGATCGGTTTCCCCGTCGGCGTCTTCGGGCCACGGTAGGGGGACCCCGACGCCGACAAGGAGTGCCTGAGTTGGCTCCCGAACCGATCCTGCTCGACCGGCCGCGCCTCCCGTCGACCCCGCCGCCGCTGGACTGGCTGACCCTGGCCGACGCGTTCGAGGCCGCCTGCCTGCTGCGCTGCATGCCCCCGCCGGCCGTCGCCGGCGCCCGCCGCCCGGTGCCGCACCACCGCCCGGCGACCGTCGAGTTCAACCGGGAGGAGGCCGCCCTGCGGTTCCGGCAACTGCTCGGCCGGCTGGACGTCCCGATCGAGCACGAGGTGACCGTCGGCGGGCTGCGCCGCCGGTACGAGCTGCACCGGCTCTCGGTGCCCCCGGCGGACCGGCCGGCGTACGCGCGGACGCTGGAGGCCGGCTGGCGGCAGGGCCGGCGCGAGCTGCTGGGCGGCCCGGTCCCCGGCGCGTCGACGGCGCGGCGGGTGTGGCGGCCCCGGCTGGCCGCGGCGGCCTGGCGGGCCGCCCTGCTCGCCGGGGGGCGGCACGTGCGCCGGCACATCCTCGGCGTCCGGCTCACCGACCGGGAGCTGGCCGCCGTCCTGGTGCGCGGGGCCGCTCTGCTGGACGTGCCGGCGCTGCTGCGCCCCGGCACCGGGTGCTTCCTGGTCTGCGTCGCCGACGGCCCGGACCGCGAGCGGATCCTGCACAGCGCCGCGCTGGAGCCCGCCCGGGCGGCCGAGCCGGCATGATGGCCGGATGACCACGACCACCGCGCGGTCCGCGTCTGGCGGGGCACCGGCGGACCACCCGGGGCCACCGTTCCGACCTCGGTCGCGTACCGCAGCGAACTGATCCTCACCGTCGACCCGACGCCGGGCCGTGGTCCGACCGGTGGGCCTCGGGTTGCGGTGACGGCCCGCGCGGCGCAGAGTGCAGCCCGTGAGTCGAACCCGGTCCTGCCGCGCCCGCGCCGTGCGCCCGTCGTCCTGGTTCCGACCTGGCCGCCCGCGCCCCGGTCGTCCGGCGGCGCTGCTGTCGCTGCTGCTGGTGGTGACGCTGCCCGGCCTCGCCGGCTGCCAGGACTCCCCCGAGCCGCCGGTGCGGATCCGGATCGCGACCGGCAGCCCGACGGCGGTCTACCACGCCTTCGGCCGGTCGCTGGCCGACATCCTCAACCGGGAGATGCCGAACGTCGAGGCCAGCGTGGTGGTCACCGCCGCCTCGGCGGAGAACGTCCGGCTGGTCGGCTCGGGCGAGGCCGAGCTGGGTTTCACCCAGGCCGACGTGCTGCCGGCCGCGCCGGCGACGCACCCGTCGGTCGTCGCGGTCGCCCGGGTCTACGACGACCTGCTGCACCTGGTCACCACCGCCGGCGGGCCGGTCCGCACGCTGGCCGACCTGCGTGGGCGGCGGGTCTCCGTGGGCGCCCCCGGGTCCGGCACCGAGATCACCGCCTCCCGGCTGCTGGAGGTGGCGCGCCTGGGCGGCGACCGGGTGCACCGGGAGCGGCTCGGCCTCGACGACTCGGTGGCGGCGCTGCGGGCCGGCACGATCGACGCCTTCTTCTTCTCCGGCGGGCTGCCGGTCAGCGCGGTGAAACAGCTCGCCGACGACAGCGCGACCCGGATCGTCGACCTCGGCGAGTGGACCGAGCTGCTGCGCGGCAGCAATCCCCAGGTCTACGTCTCCCGGGACGTCCCCCGCTCGGTGTACGGCACCGACCCGGTCACCACCGTGGCCAACCCGAACTTCCTGATCGTCCGGGCCGACCTGCCGGAGGCGCTGGTCCGGGAGGTGACCCGGCTGCTGATGGAACGCCGGCAGGAGCTGGCCGCGGGGGGGGGGGGGGGGGGGCCGGGGGGGGGGCCCGGCCCCCGGGCGCGCCCCCCCCCGCCCCCCCCCCCCCCCCCCCCCCCCCCCCCCCCCGCCCCCCCCCCCCCCCCCCCCCCCCCCCCCCCCCCCCCCCCCCCCCCCCCCCCCCC
>NZ_JBFAVI010000131.1:0-20366 GCF_040679695.1 Micromonospora sp. NPDC052213 | reverse complement strand
GGCGCTCCCGGACCGGGAGCGCCCCCTCGTGCCGTACGCGGGTCAGACCCGGTGCGCGCCGACCAGGGTGGCGGTGCGTTCGGCCGGCAGCCGCTCCTCCAGCACCCGGCGCCGCAGGTAGCAGGCGTGCAGCATCCGCCGGTCGTCGCCGGGACGCGGGTCGGCGGTGACGATGCCGATGTGGTGGATCTTCCGGCCGGGCCGGGCGAAGAAGTAGAGGTCGCCGGGGCGCTCCGTGCCCAGCGGCACCGGCGTGGTCGCCGCGGCCTGGTCGTCGGCGTCGCGCGGCAGCAGCACGCCGAGCCGCCGCCAGGCCAGGTGGACCAGGCCGGAGCAGTCGATGCCGTACGCGGACACGCCGCCCCAGATGTAGACGACGTCGACCAGCCGTTGGGCGACGGCCAGCACCTCCCCGGCCGACGGGGGCGTGGTGGGCACCGGCACGGCGTGGGCGGCGGGCAGCCAGAGCGGGTCGGCGTGACCGGGCGCGTGCACGGGGCGCCAGCCGTCGACCGCCGGGCCGGCCGGGGCCAGCCGGGTGCCGAGGACCACTCCGGGCACGACCTCGGCCCCGCCCGGGGCGGTGCGCAGGGCGGTGACGGTGGCGTCGACCACGAGCGACTCGGCGTCGGCGGGGCCCGCGCCCGGGGCGAGCTGCTCGGCGGGGAGCCAGCCGGGGTAGCCGCGCGGGTGCAGCCCCGGGGCCGACTGCTCGACGGCCACCACGTGCGCCCAGCCGTCCGGCCGCACGTCGGTGACGAGCACCCGCTCTCCGAGCAGCAGTTGGCTCAGCACGCAGTCGCCGACCTGCTGGTCGGTGTCCAACCCGGAGATCCAGGCCGCGATGTCGGTGCGCGCGGCCAGGGCGGGACCGTCGACGGGTCGTACCGCCTCGGGAGAGGTCCAGAGGGTCGCGACGGCGACCCGGACCACGGCCTCCCGGCCCGGTTGCAGCTCCACGTCCACCCCCAGCTCGGTCGTTCCCGCGACCCTATGAAAGTTTCCGCCAGTCAGCAATCACGAGTCTGCATCTTTGCTTCAGTCACGGAGGTCACGCCGAGCCCCGGCGCGTCCGGCAGCACGACGGTCGCGCCGTCGTACCGGAGGCCGTCGCGCACCGGCGACCGGGCCAGCCACCACGCGGCGTCCAGGTCGGCGACGGCCGTGGTGCCGTAGGCGGCGACCAGGCTGGCGGCGGCGCCGATGCCCACCTGGCTCTCCATCATCGACCCGACGACGGTGCCGAGGCCGTGCGCGGCGGCCAGGTCGAGCAGGGTCCGGGCGGGGTGCAGGCCGCCGCACTTGGCGAGCTTGACGTTGACCATGTCGGCGGCCCGGCGGCGGATGACCTCGACCAGGTCGCGGACGCCGAAGACGGACTCGTCGGCGAGGACCGGCACGTCCACCCGGTCGCTGACCCAGGCCAGCCCGTCGAGGTCCCAGCGCGGGACCGGCTGCTCGACCAGTTCCACGTCCAGCCCCGCGTCCTCGACGCCGCGGATCACCCGGACCGCCTCGCGCGGGGTCCAGCCCTGGTTGGCGTCGAGCCGGATCCGCACGTCCGGGCCGACGGCCGCCCGCACGGCGCGGACCCGCTCCAGGTCGCCGGCCGCGTCGGTGCCCACCTTCATCTTGAGCACGCCGAAGCCCTCCGCCTGCCGCTGCCGGGCCGCCGCCGCGAGGTCCACCGCGTCGCCGGCGGCGAGCGTGACGTCCGTGGGGACCCGCAGGGCCGTGCCGCCGAGCAGCCGCACCAGCGGTACGCCGAGCCGCCGAGCCGCCAGGTCGTGCAGGGCGACGTCGACGGCCGCCTTCGCCGCCTCGTTGCCGGCGACCGCCCGTTGCACCTCGGTGCAGCGGGCCACCAGGTCGTCGGCGTCCCGCCCGGTGAGCGCCGGGCCGAGCAGGTCGCGGACGCACGCCTCGGAGCCGGCCACCGATGCCCCGGTCACCTGCCACACCTGTGGCGCCTCGCCGTAGCCGGAGCGGCCGTCGGTGTCGACGACCTCCACCACCAGGGTCTCCACGGTGGTGGTGCGGCGCAGCGCGGTGACGAACGGGGTGTGCAGGGGAGCGGAGAGCCGGTGGGTGCGCACCGCGGCGATCGTCATGTCCGGCACCCTATACGGACACGCACGGGCGAAGGGGAGGCCGGCATGAGTGAGCGGAGCGAGCGAATCATGGGGCGTGGTGCGGTGGTGCCTCATGTCGGTACGGAGCGGAGCGGAGTGCCGGCATGAGCGGACGGGGCTGGGATCTGGTGGGCGCGCCGAACGCCCGGGACCTCGGCGGGCTGGTCGGCGTGGACGGCCGGCGGGTGCGGCCGGGCGTGCTGATCCGCACCCCGGCGCTGGGTCGGCTGGCCGACGAGGACCTGCCGGTGCTGGCGAAGCTCGGCCCGGCCTGCGTGGTCGACCTGCGGGACCGCTCGGAGATCGTGGTCGCCCCGCCGGACCGGCTGCCGGGTGAGCCGACCGTGGTGCACCTGCCGGTGCACGACGCCGAACACCCCGTCTTCACCTACGTCTCGGCGGTGCTGCTCGGGCACGACCTGGGCGCGTACGCGGCCCTGGCCGAGCAGGGCACCCCGGCGGCGATGGCGGCGATCTACCGCTGGTTCGTCACGGGGGCCTCGGCGCGGGAGAGCTTCGGCGCGGCGGTGCGCCTGGCCGCGGAGGCGCGGAACCTGCCGCTGGTCTACCACTGTTCGGCCGGCAAGGACCGCACCGGCTGGTTGACGGTGCTGCTGCTCAGCGCGCTCGGGGTGGACGAGGCCGCGATCCGGGCGGACTACCTGGCGAACAACGCGCTGACCGAGAGCCTGCGGGAGGTCCTCCTGGAGGCGATGCGCCGGCGGCAGCCGGGGCTGGACGTCGGGGCGGTGCGGCCGGTGCTGGAGGTGCGCGAGGAGTACCTCGACGCCGCGTACGGGGAGGTGCGCCGGGTGCACGGCTCGTTCGGGGCGTACCTGCGCGACGGGCTGGGGATCACCGACGACGTCGTGGCGGCGCTGCGGGCGCACCTGCTGGAGTGACGCACCGCGCGGCGTCCGCCCCGGCGGGCCGACCGGCCGTCACAGGTCGTGTCGGGCGGCCCAGGCGGCGGCGGAGATCCCGGCGATCAGCCGGCAGGCGTCGTCCTCCGCCTCGTCGCCGTCGGGGCCGCCGTCGGCGAGATCGGTGGTGGTGCAGGCGACGACCGCGTACGCCGGCGCGTCGTCGGGGAAGACCACCCCGGCGCCGTGCCGCACGCCGTGCACCCAGCCGTTCTTGTGCGCGATGCGGGTGCCCTCGGGCAGCCCGGCGGCGAGGTCCTCGCGGTGCTCCTGGGCGAACAGCACGTCGAGCATGGCGGCGCAGCCGGCCGGCGAGGCGAGCGGGCCCGGGGTGTGCGCCCCGGTGGCCAGCGCGCCGAGCAGGGCGGCCAGGTCGGCGGCGGTGACCAGGTTGGTGATGCCCGCCTCGCGGGCCGCGAAGTCCTCGATGCCCCGCCCGGTGACGCTGTGCCGGGCCCCGGCAAGCGCCCAGACCTCCGCCACCGCCGGCAGGCCGACGTGGCCGATGACGATGTTGGTGGCGAGGTTGCTGGAGCGGACGATCATCCGGTGGGCGAGCCAGCGCAGCGGCGCGCTGTCGCCGACCCGCTCCCAGACGGCCTCGTCGTTGTCGTAGTGGCGGGCGCAGCGGAACCGTGGCGCGCCGGGCAGCGCCGAGTCGAACTCGTTGCGCACCGGCACCGGGGTGTCCAGGTCGAGGGCGCCGGACTCGGCGGCCCGGTGCAGCGCGACGAGCACCGCCGCCTTCATGGTGCTGGCCGCGTAGTGGGTGGCGTCGGCGTGCCGGGTCCAGGCGGGGTCGGCGCCGGGCCGCCCCACGTACGCCGACACGGTGCCGGGCACCCCGTCCAGGTGGGCGTCGAGCTCGTCCCAGGTCATGCGGCTGACCGTAGCGGATCACCGGCGGGGCGGCGGGACGGGGCGATCGGTCGTACGGTGCGGGGATGACGGTTGCCGCCTACGACGCGCACGCCGACTGGTACGAGGCGTTCGCCGCCGACACGTCCAGCGACTACATGACCCGGGTCCGCGGCCGGTTGCGCGACCTGCTCGGCGCCGGCGCCGGCCGCTGCCTCGACCTGTGCTGCGGCACCGGCCTGCAGGCGGCGGAGCTGCGCCGGCTGGGGTGGCACCCGGTGGGGGTCGACCTGTCGGGCGGGCAGTTGCGGCACGCCCGGCCGCGCCTGCCGGTGGCCCGCGCCGACGCGGCGGCGCTGCCGGTCGCCGACGGCTCGGTGCCGGCGGTGGCGTGCGTGCTGGCCCACACCGACGTGCCCGACTACGCGGCGGTGCTCGCCGAGGCGGCCCGGGTGCTCGCGCCCGGCGGGCGGTTCGTCCACGTCGGAGTGCACCCGTGTTTCGTCGGCGCGTTCGCCGACCGGTCCGACGCGGAGCGGATCGTGGTCGACGGCGGCTACGCCGACCGGGAGCGCAGCTTCCGGGCGTGGACGCCGCACGGGGTGCGGGTGCGTGTGGGCGCGTGGCACGTCCCGCTGGCCGACCTGCTCAACGCGGTCACCGACGCCGGCCTGACCCTGGTCCGCACGGCCGAGTCCGGCCCCGGCCCGGTGCCCGACCTCTTCGCCTTCCTCGCCACCCGCCCCGCCTGACCCGGGCGTCGTGAACGGGCGGAGCCCGGACCGCGCGGGGCGGTCCGGGCTCCGGGACGGCTGCGGTCGTACGTCAGCCGGCGTGCTTGCGGCGGGCGGCGGCCCGGCCGCGGGCGGTCTGGTCGAGCACCACCTTGCGGATCCGGACGGCGGCCGGGGTGACCTCGACGCACTCGTCCTCGCGGCAGAATTCGAGGGCCTGCTCCAGCGACAGCTTGCGCGGCGGGATCAGCTTCTCGGTCTCGTCGGCCGTGGAGGAGCGCATGTTGGTCAGCTTCTTCTCCTTGGTGATGTTGACGTCCATGTCGTCGGAGCGGGAGTTCTCCCCGACGATCATGCCCTCGTACACCTCGGTGCCGGGCTCGACGAAGAGCTGGCCGCGCTCCTGGAGGTTGGTCATCGCGAACGCGGTGACCGCGCCCGAGCGGTCGGCGACCAGCGAGCCGTTGTTGCGGGTGCGCAGCTCGCCGACCCACGGCTCGTACGACTCGAACACGTGGTGCAGGATGCCGGTGCCCCGGGTCTCGGTGAGGAACTCGGTGCGGAAGCCGATCAGGCCGCGGGCCGGGACCAGCCACTCCATCCGGATCCAGCCGGTGCCGTGGTTGACCAGCTGCTCCATCCGGCCCTTGCGGGTCGCGAGGAGCTGGGTGATCGCGCCGAGGTACTCCTCGGGGGCGTCGATGGTGAGCCGCTCGACCGGCTCGCAGGTCTTCCCGTCGATCTCCCTGGTGACGACCTGCGGCTTGCCCACGGTCAGCTCGTAGGACTCGCGGCGCATCTGCTCGACCAGGATGGCCAGGGCCAGCTCGCCGCGGCCCTGCACCTCCCAGGCGTCCGGGCGCTCGGTGGGCAGCACCCGCAGCGACACGTTGCCGATCAGCTCCTTGTCGAGCCGGTCCTTGACCATGCGGGCGGTGACCTTGGCGCCCTTGACCCGGCCGACCAGCGGCGAGGTGTTGGTGCCGATGGTCATCGAGATGGCCGGCTCGTCGACGGTGATCAGCGGCAGGGGCTGCGGGTTCTCCGCGTCGGCCAGGGTCTCGCCGATCATGATCTCGGGGATGCCGGCGACCGCGATGATGTCGCCCGGGCCGGCCGAGTCGGCGGGCTTGCGCTCCAGGCCCTCGGTCATCAGCAGTTCGGAGATGCGGACCCGCTGGGTGCTGCCGTCGGTGCGGCACCAGGCCACGGTCTCGCCCTTGCGGATGGTGCCCTGCCGGACCCGGCACAGCGCCAGGCGGCCGAGGAACGGGGACGCGTCGAGGTTCGTGACGTGCGCCTGCAGCGGCGCGTCCTCCTCGTACGCGGGCGGCGGGATGGTGTCGAGCAGGGTGCGGAACAGCGGCTCGAGGTTGTGGCTGTCGTCCGGGACCGCGCCGTCGGCGGGCTGGGTCAGCGAGGCGATGCCGTCGCGGGCGCAGGCGTAGACGATCGGGAAGTCGATCTGCTCCTCGTCGGCGTCCAGGTCGAGGAAGAGTTCGTAGGTGTCGTCCACGACCTCCTTGATGCGGGCGTCGGGGCGGTCCACCTTGTTGATCACGAGGATGATCGGCATGCGGGCCTTGAGTGCCTTGCGGAGCACGAACCGGGTCTGCGGCAGGGGGCCTTCGCTGGCGTCCACCAGCAGCACCACCCCGTCGACCATGGTCAGGCCGCGCTCCACCTCGCCGCCGAAGTCGGCGTGGCCGGGGGTGTCGATGATGTTGATGGTCACCGGGTCGGAGCCGTCCGCCGGCAGGTACCGCACGCCGGTGTTCTTGGCCAGGATGGTGATGCCCTTTTCCCGTTCGAGGTCCATCGAGTCCATGACCCGCTCGGTTACCTCGCCGCGGGCGCCGTAGGCGCCGGCCTGCCGCAACATGGCGTCGACCAGGGTCGTCTTGCCGTGGTCGACGTGGGCGATGATGGCGACGTTGCGGAGGTCGGTGCGAAGCTGCATACGCTTCATACTCCTGTCTGCGGTTGCCGGGGCACGCGTCGGGGTCTCCCCCCAGATGGCCCGGATCTCTGCCGAAACTGATGTTCCGACCGTTTCAGCGCCTGGCATGCTGACCCCCGTGGGAATGGGGGCCCGATGCACGACCTGCTGACCTGGCTGCAGGGCCTGCCGCCCCTGCTGATCTATGTGATCGCCGCGATGATCGTCGCGGGGGAGACCGCCGTGATCTTCGGTCTGCTGGTGCCGGGCGAGGCGACCCTGTTGCTGGTCGGTTTCCTAGCGTACGCGGGGACGCTGCGGCTCGCGCCGGCCCTGCTGGTGATGATCCTTGCAGCCGTGATCGGGGACACACTCGCGTTCCGTGCCGGCCGGCGGTACGGGCCCCGGCTGCGGGCCGGCCGGCTCGGGGCCCGGGTGGGCCACGAGCGGTGGGGTCGGGCGGACGCGATGCTGGGCCGGCTGGGCGGGCGTGGCGTGCTGACCGCCCGCTGGGTGGCCTTCGCCCGCACCCTGGTGCCCCGGCTGGCCGGCGCGGCGGGGATGCCGTACCGGCGGTTCGCGCCGTGGAACCTCGCCGGCGTGGTGACCTGGGTGGGCGGTTCGGTGCTGGCCGGCAACCTGGCCGGCGAGTCGTACGAGACGGTCTCCCGGCTGCTGGGGCGGGCCACCGGCGCCGTGCTGGTGCTGGTGGCCGCGCTGGTCGCGGTGGTGCTGGCGGGGCGGTGGCTGGGCCGCAACCCGGACCCGGCGCGGGCGCTCGCGTCCCGGGCCGCCGGGCTGCGGCCGGTGCGCTGGCTCAGCGGCCGCTACGGCGTGCTGTTCTTCCTGCTCGCCATGCACGTCGGGCCGGCCTGGACGCTGCTGATCAACCTGGTCGGCGGGCTGTTGCTGCTCTTCGTGGCGGGGTTCGCCATCGCCTGGGTGCTGGGGGCGGTGGTCCGGCACAGCGGGCTGGCGGTGATCGACGGGGCCATCGCCGACTGGTTCGCCGACCGGCGTACGCCGGGGGCGGTCGACGTCACGCTGGCGGTCGTCTCGGCGCTGCGCGGGTCGGCGTTGATCGTGCTGGTGGCCGTCGTGGCCGCGGTGCTGGCCTGGCGCAACCGGCCCTGGCGGGCCGACCTGCTCAGCGTGGTCGGCACGGTGGGGGCGTTCGTGCCGCTGGTGGTGCTCGCAATGGTGGTCGACCTGACGGGGCCGGCCACCGGCGGCCCGGGGGGCCGGGACCCCGCCCTGTTCCCGACGCAGAACGCCGTGGTGGCGGCCAGCCTCTGCACCCTCGCCTGGCTGCTGTCGCGCGGGGCGCGCTGGCCGGTGGCGGTGGCCGCCTGGACCGGCGCGGCGGCCGGGACGGTCGGCATCGTCGGCGCCCGCCTCTACCTGGGGTGGAGCACCGCCAGCGGCAGCGCCACGGCGGTGCTGCTCGGGGTGGCGTGGACGGTGTTGTTCGTGGTGGCCTGGGCCACCCGCGACCGGGCGGTGGGCGACGCCGCGGCGGAACCGGAACCGGCGGCGGTGCGCGCCGACGCCTGACCCGGGTCCGTGGCCCCTGCAGGGGTCGTGACGTCGCCGAGTGGGTGACCCCGACCCGGCGGGCCAGGTCGCGCCACGCCCCCGGATCGCGTCGGTCAGTCCCGGGCCGCCGCGGGCTGCGGGTGGGCCGGGGCACCGGCCGTGGCGGGCTCGGGGGCGATCCGGCCCGGCCACCAGAAGCGGTCGCCGAGCGCGAACGCCAGCGCCGGCACCAGGACCGTCCGGACGAGCAGGGTGTCCAGCAGGACGCCGATGCAGACGATGATCCCGATCTGGGTCAACAGGATCAACGGCAGGACGCCCAGCACGGCGAAGACCGCCGCGAGCAGGATGCCGGCGCTCGTGATGACGCCGCCGGTGACCCGCAGGGCCGACAGCATGCCGTCCCGGGTGCCGGTGCGCCGCGCGTCCTCGCGGGCCCGGGTGACGAGGAAGATGTTGTAGTCGACGCCCAGCGCCACCAGGAACACGAAGGCGAGCAGGAGCACGCCGCTGTCCAGCGCGGGGAACCCGAGCACGTGGTCGAAGATCAGCCACGACGCGCCGATGCTGGCGAAGAACGACGCGATCACGGTGAGCACGAGCAGCACCGGCGCGATCAGGCCGCGCAGGAGCAGCACGAGCACGGCGCCGACGAGCAGCAGGATGACCGGCAGGATGAGCCGCAGGTCCCTGCCGTCGGCCTCGCCCGAGTCGTAGGTCGCGGCGACCGGGCCGCCCACGACGGCCCCGTCGAACGCGGCGGCGCCCTCGACCGCGGGCGGGGCGGAGCCGGGCACGGCGGCGACCGCGTCGCGCAGCGCCTCGACGGCGCGGTCGGAGGCGGCGGTGCCGGGCTCCGCGTCGAGCACGACGTCGACCTGGGCCACCCGCGCGCCCGCCTCGCCGGGCCGCGCCGAGGCGACGCCGGGCACGGCCGCGGCGGCGTCCGTGACGGCCCGTACCGCCGAGGGGGTGGTCAGGACCGCGACCGGCTGGGTCGTCCCGGCGGGGAAGGCGCGGGCGAGGGTCTCCGCGCCGGCCACCGCCTCGGGCTTGACCCGGAACTGCTCGGTCTCGGACAGGCCGGTGCGGATGCCGAGCCCGCCGAGGGCGAGCCCCGCGAGCAGCAGCGTCGCGAGCACGGCGACCGGCACCGGACGGCGTTCGACGGCGGCGCCGAGCCGGCCCCACAGCCGGCCCTCGCGGACCGCGCCGCCGACCCGGGGCACGAACGGCCAGAACAGGCCGCGGCCGAAGATCACCAGTGCGGCGGGCAGGACGAACAGCGCGGAGAGCATGGCGAGGACGACGCCCGTCGCGCAGGCCACGGCGAGGGCCCGGTTCAGCTCCTGCTCGGACAGCAGCAGGGTGAGCACGCCGAGCACGACGGTGACGCCGCTGGCGAGGATGGGCTCGGCGGTGCGGCGCAGCGCGGCGCGCATCGCCACGAAGCGGTCCTCCTCGCGGCGCAGCTCCTCCCGGTAGCGGGCGATGAGCAGCAGCGCGTAGTCGGTGGCGGCGCCGAAGACCAGGACGCTGGCGATGCCGGTGACGGCGCCGCCGGGCAGGTTGATGCCGACCGCCGGGACGATCGTGTCGAGGGCGCGCAGCGTGAGCTGCTCGGTCGCCGCGACGACGACGAGCGGCACGATCCACAGGAACGGGCTGCGGTAGGTGATCAGCAGCAGCAGCGCGACGACGCAGGCGGTGACGACGAGCAGCGTGGTGTCGGCGCCGTCGAAGACCTTGGTCAGGTCGGTGGTGAACGCGGGCCCGCCGGTCACCTCGACGGTGAGCGTCTCGGGCACGTCGTCCAGGGAGGCGCGGAGCTCGTCTACCCGGCCGGCGACCTCCTCCTGCCCGCCGCCGGTGGGCAGCGGCACGGCGACGAGCGCGACGGTGCCGTCGGGGGAGACCTGCGGTGGGCTGACGCGGCCGCCGGCGGCGAACCGGCCGAGGTCGCCGGACTGCCCGGTGAGCGTCGCGCGGTCGGCTTCGGTGAGCGGCCCGCCGTCGGCGCGGCTGACCACGACGATCGCCGGCTGGACGTCGTGGGAGGGCAACTGGTCCTGGAGTCGCTCCACCTGGGTCGACTGCCACTCGACGGACAGGCCGGTGGCCGAGACGGGAGCCGGGTTGTCGGGCGTGGGCAGCCCGAAGACGGCCGTGCCGAGGACGATCGCGGCGACCACGGTGAGCCACGCGGCCAGTCGTCCGCGGGCCACGTGGGTGAACACAGACATCGGATGCCCTCACGGTCTCTCGGCGGGACTGCTTGAACGCAAGACCTCGCCGCCATCGGAAGTATGCCGACCGCCGAGTATCTCGATGATCGAGATTATCGGCCGCTGAGTTATGCTGCAACCGCAGCGGCGGCGGAAGGAAGCGGCGGACGTGACAGGCCACGGCATGTACCGGCGGCGAGACACCCGCCGCGAGAAGCTGGTCGCCGAGATCGCGGCCGAGCTGCGCCGCTACTCCGTCGACGCGCAGCACGTCGGGCATGCCTTCGCCAACCTGCACGGGCTGGGCGCCACCGACCTGCAGGCGCTGATCGCGGTGATGGACGCCGAGCTGGCCGGCCAGCCGATCACCCCGGGGCGCCTCGGCGAGCAGCTCGGCCTCTCCTCCGGATCCGTCACCGCGCTGATCGACCGGCTGGAGCGCGCCGGGCACATCCGCCGCGACCGCGACACCACCGACCGGCGCAAGGTCTTCCTGCACTACGCCGAGCGGGGCGCGGCGCTGGCGACGGACTTCTTCCGCCCGCTGGGCCGGCGCACCGACGAGGTGATGGCCGGCTTCGGCGACGACGAGCTGGAGGTCGTGCACCGGTTCATGGCCGCGATGACCGCCTCGATGCGGGAGCACCGCGACACCGTCCGGGCCGCCCGCGACGAGCCGCCCCGGCGTGCGAAGGGCTGACGTCGTGCTCGACCGGCCGGCCGTCCGGCTCGCCGCCGCCGCGCTGCGGCTGCCGCCCGCGCGCACCCGGCGGGTCACCGTCACCCGCGGCATCGCGGTGCGGGTCCGCGACGGTGTGCCGCTGCGCACCGACCACTACGCCCCGGACCTGCCCGGCGCGCCCACCGTGCTGATCCGCACCCCCTACGGGCGGGGCGGGCCGATGCGGCTGCTCGGCCGGCTGGCCGCCGAGCGCGGCTTCCACGTGGTGATCCAGTCCTGCCGCGGCACGTTCGGCTCGGGCGGCACCTTCGACCCGCTGGTGCACGAACGCGACGACGGCCTGGACACCCTCGACTGGCTACGCCGCCAGTCCTGGTGGTCCGGCGCGTTCGGCATGTTCGGCGCGAGCTACCAGGGCTTCGTGCAGTGGGCCCTGGCCGCCGACGCGGGACAGGAGCTGCGGGCGATGGTCGCGGTGGTGACCGCCTCGGGCACCCGCGACTCGACGTACGCCGGGGAGTCCTTCGCCCTGGACACGGTCCTCACCTGGGCGGAGCTGCTCCAGGCGCAGACCGTGCCGTGGCTGGCCCGGCAGTGGGAGCTCAAGCGCGGCCAGCCCCGGCTCACCGCGGCGCTGGCGCACCTGCCGCTGGTGGAGGCGGACCGCGTGGCCACCGGCGTGACGGTGCCGTTCTTCCAGGAGTGGCTGCGCCACCACACCCCGGACGCCGGCTACTGGCGCGACCGTGTCTTCGGCGATCGGATCGCCGAGGTCCGCGCCCCGGTGGCGATGGTGACCGGCTGGCACGACATCTTCCTGCCGGCGCAGCTGCGCGACTTCGCGGCGCTGCGCGCGGCCGGTGCCCACCCCCGGCTGACCATCGGGCCGTGGACCCACGGCAGCCCGGGGCTGTTCGTCGCCGCCCTGCGCGAGGGGCTGGACTGGCTCGACGAGCACGTCGCCGGCCGCCCGCCACACCGGGCGGAGCGGCGGGGCACCGCCGCCGGCCGGGCGGCCCCGGTCCGGGTGCACGTCGGCGGGGCCGGTGGCGGCTGGCGCGACCTGCCGGACTGGCCCCCGCCGGCCGCGCCGATCCGGTGGCACCTGCACCCGGACGGCCGGCTGGGCACCGCGGCGCCGGTCCCGTCGGCGCCGGATCGTTTCCGCTACGACCCGGCCGACCCGACGCCCTCGCTCGGCGGGCCGCTGCTCGTCGCCCAGCGTGCCGGGCCGGTGGACAACCGCCCGGTCGAGGCCCGACCCGACGTGCTGACCTTCACCAGCGCCCCGCTCGACGCGCCCGTCGAGGTGATCGGCCCGGTGCGCGCCGAGATCCACCTCCGCAGCGAACTGTCCCACCTGGACGTCTTCGTGCGACTGTGCGACGTGGACCGGCGCGGCCGGTCCTGGAACGTCTGCGACGGGCTGGTCCGCGTCGCGCCCGGCCGGTACCCCACCGATGCGGCCGGCGTGGTGCGCGTGCCGGTGGAGCTCTGGCCCACGGCACACCGGTTCGCGCCCGGGCACCGGCTGCGGGTCCAGGTCTCCGGCGGCGCCCATCCGCGCTACGCGCGCAATCCCGGCACCGGCGAAGCCCTCGGTGCTGCGGTCACCCTCCGTGCCGGATGGCGCGAGATCCTGCACGACCCGCAGCGACCGTCCGCAGTGGTGCTGCCGATCACGGCACCCGTCGCACAGCTTTCTCCCAGTCGAAAAAACCCCTCCTGAGCTGGGCATTCATTCATCGGCGGCGTTATGGTTGGGTCAACGCCCGGCGCTGTGCACCACTCGGCCGGGCCCGCGCGTGTGGCCCCCACACCGCCTACGCGGTGTCACCGTCGTGCCCGGCCCCTGACCATCCGCAAGGGGGAATCCCATGACGCGGGCACCGGAGAACCTGTTGACCGTCCGCCGTCTGCTGCTCGACCACCTCGACCTCGACCCCGACACCAGCCGCAGCCAGGACCTCGAACCCGCCGAGGTCGGCATCGTCGGCGACCCCGCCCACCGGGGCGGCTACCACTGCGGCTCCGACCGGGTGGTGACCAGGGACTACTCCGTCGTCGAGTCGCCTCGGGACTCCGCCGGCCTGACCCTCGACGCGGCGGCGCTCGACGTCGGCCTCTTCGAGGTCCGCTCCGGTGGCCGTACGCACGACCTGCGCACCTTCTCCAGCTGGTGCGTGGCGCAGTGCGTCGCCAACACCCCGGACAGCCGGGACATCAGGGAGATCATCTACTCCCCGGACGGCAGGGTCGTCCGACGGTGGGACCGCCTGCGCAAGCGAACGAGCGGGGACGACTCGCACCTGTGGCACACCCACTTCAGTTTCTTCCGCGACTCGATCAAGGCGGGACGCGACCAGACCCCGCTGTTCCGCCGCTACCTGACCGCCATCGGACTTCTGGAGGACGACATGAGCGCACAGGCCGAGAGCCAGATCAACAGCATTTACGCCGGCATGTTCTACGGCGGGTCGAGCATGGGGCGCAGCGTCGACCCCGACGCGGGCGGCCCCGAGAAGGCCAGCAACAGCATCGTGGCGAAGCTGGACTACACGATGCAGCGGCTCGACGCGCTCGTCGCGCAGCTCACCGCGCTGTCCGGCAAGGACTTCACCGACGAGCAGGCGATCGTGGCGGGCGTGCTCGCCACCCTCACCCCCGAGAAGATCGCCGCGGCGATCCCCGCCACCATGGCCGCGCAGGTCGCCGACGAGCTGGGCCGCCGGCTGGCCGCCTGACCCGCCGGCGACCGACTTTCGGGACAGCGCGAGCGGGGTGTCGAACGCCTGCCGGGACGGAACCGGCAACGACAGTTGCGCAATGGTTCTTGCGCAACTGTCGTTGCTGATGCCAGAGTGGCGGCATGACGAACCCTGAGGTGCGCCAGGTCACCGACTCGCGGGTCCTCGCCGCGCTGTCCCACCCGCTGCGGCGCCGGTTGATGGACGTGCTCAAGGTGCACGGCCCGTCGACCGTCGGCCAGCTCGCCGAGCGGACCGACCAGGCCCCGGCGAACGTCAGCCACCACCTCAGGGTGCTGGCCGGCGCCGAGCTGCTCGAGGAGGCGCCCGAGCTGGCCCGCGACCGCCGCGAACGCTGGTGGCGCCTGGTCAGCCGGGGCGTGCGCTGGTCCCAGTCGGACTTCGACGCCGACCCCGCCGCCCGGGCGGTCGCCGACGCCGCCACCTCGCTCAACCTGGACCGGCACGTCGCCCTCGCCCGCGCCTGGCACGCCACCGACGAGGCCAGCCAGGCCGCCTGGCCCTCGGGGCCGTTCTCCACCGACCGCTGGCTGCACCTGACCGACGAGGAACTCGCCGAGCTGGGGCGCGAGGTGAACGACCTGCTCGCCCGGTGGGCCGACCGGAAGGTGCCCGACGACGGGCGGAAACGCGAGCCGGTCTTCCTCTTCGCCTACGGCATTCCGGCCACGCCGTGACGCGGGCCGTCGGCGCCGCGCCGCCCCGTACCCCCGCCGCCGGCGAGACCCCGCCGGCGCCCGCGCCGCGCCCGGCGGGCGACCCGGGGGTACGACGCGGCGGCCTGCTGCGGCACCGGGACTTCCGGCTGCTCTGGGCCGGGCAGACGGCCAGCGCCGTCGGCAGCAACGTCACCACCGTGGCGCTGCCCCTGGTCGCGGTCACCGTGCTCGACGCCGGCGCCTTCGGCGTCGCGGTGCTCACCGCCGCCTCCTGGCTGCCCTGGCTGCTCGTCGGCCTGCCGGTCGGCGCCTGGGTGGACCGGCTGCCGCGCCGGCCCCTGATGATCGCCTGCGACCTGGTCTGCGCGGCGCTGTTCCTCAGCGTCCCGGTCGCCGCCCTGCTCGGCGTGCTGACCATCGGGCAGCTGTTGGTGGTCGCGCTGGGCGCCGGCCTGGCCCGGGTCTTCTTCGAGACCGCCGACCAGGTCTACCTGCCCGTGCTGCTGCGCCCCGAGCAGGTGCCGGAGGGCAACGCCAAGCTCCAGGCCACCCAGACCGCGAGCTACGTGCTCGGCCCCGGCTCGCCGGCGGGGTCGCGCAGCTCGCCGGCGCGGTCACGGCGCTGCTGCTCGACGCGCTGAGCTTCCTGTTCTCCGCCGTCTGCCTGCTGCGCATCCGCACCGTCGAAGAGCCTCCCGGGCGCGTGCGGCGGTCCCGGTCGCTGCGACGCGAGATCGGGGAGGGGATCCGGTTCGTCGCCCGGGACCCCTACCTGCGGGCGCTCACCGTCTTCGGCGCGGCCAGCAACGTCGGGCTGGTCGGCTACCAGGCCGTCCTGGTGGTCTTCCTCGTCCGGGAGGCGCGCCTCGCGCCCGCGTTGGTCGGCGGGCTGGTTGCGGTGATGAGTCTCGGCGGCATCGTCGGCGCGCTGCTGGCCACCAGGATCGGCTGGCGCCTCGGCACCGCCCGGGCCCTGCTGCTGGCGGGGGCGATCAGCGGGCCACCGGCGCTGCTGATCCCGCTCGCCGGCCCAGGGCGCGCGCTGGGCTGCCGGCGGTCGGCGGCATGCTGCTCAGCCTCGGGGTGGCGGTGGGCAACGTGATCAAGGGCAGCTTCCGGCAGACCTACACCCCGCACCACCTGCTCGGCCGCGTCACGGTGAGCATGCAGATGCTGAACTACGGCACGATCCCACTGGCCGCGCTGCTGGCCGGGGCGATCGGCGCGGCGTACGGGACCGGCACCGCGATCGCGCTGACGACCGGCTGGCTGGCGCTCACCCCGGTGATCCTGCTGGTCGGGCCGCTGCGGCGGCGCCGGGACCTGCCCGCCGCGCCGGAGGTGCCCTGAACGCGCTGCGGCGGCGGCCGGCACCCGGCCGCCGCCACCGGCACGGATCTACATCGGGCGGACGTTGTCCGCCTGCGGACCCTTCTGCCCCTGGGTCACCTCGAACTCGACCTTCTGGCCCTCGTTCAGCTCCCGGTAACCGCTCGTCGCGATGGCCGAGTAGTGGACGAAGACGTCCGGTCCTCCGCCGTCCTGCTCGATGAAGCCGAAGCCCTTTTCCGAGTTGAACCACTTAACCGTGCCGGTTGCCATGCATCTCTCCCTGTTCCCAAGCGGGTGACCATCGGTGCTCGACCGATGATCGCCCGGTACCACCCCGACAGTAACCGGCCGAACGCCGATCTGCTGGCCGAAGTGCCGTAGGCGGCGTGGTGAACTCTGGGGGCCAGTGGGCGAAAGCCGCGCGGCGACCGGCCCGCTGGGGCATGCTTGCGCCGGTGAGAGGTGCCGCAGCCGTCGCGCTGACCGAACTGGAGCGCGAGATCGACGTTCCGGGCGGCGGCCTGGACCGGCTCCGGCTGGTGCGGGCGCCGTTCGTGCCCGAGGTGCGGCTGCACCTGGCCGAGGACGCCATCGTGTGGTGGGCCCGGATGGAGGCCCACGCCGGGCGCGCCCTGCCGCCGCCGTACTGGGCCTCCGTCTGGGCCGGCGGGCAGGCCCTCGCCCGTCACCTGCTCGACCACCCCGACCTCGCGGCCGGGCGGCGGGTGCTCGACCTGGCCGCCGGGTCCGGCCTGGTGGCGATCGCCGCCGCGCTCGCCGGCGCCGACCACGTGGTCGCCAACGACATCGACCCGTACGCGGTCGCGGCGGTGACCGTCAACGCCCGCGCCAACCGGGTGACGGTCGCGGCCACCGACGGCGACCTGCTCGACTCCGATCCGTCCGAGGTGGACCTGCTGGTGGCCGGGGACGTGCTCTACGACGAGGCGATGACGGCGCGGGTGCTGCCCTTCCTGCGCCGGGCCGCCGCCACCGGCGCCGACGTGCTCGTCGGCGAACCCGGGCGGGGGCACCTGCCGCCGGACGTGCTGGCGGCCGTGACGAGTTACGTCCTGCCGACCACCGAGCCCGCCGTCGACACACCCGTCCGGCGGGTCCAGGTGCTGCGCCCCCGGTGACCCCGGGCTCCTCAGGGTCGACCCCGACCCGGATACCAGGGGGCGGTGGGGGATCGGACCCGATGCCCGGGGTGGCCGGGCGGTCATAACGTACGGGGCATGGCGGATTGGCTGGCCCAGGTCGGAGAGCTTCCCACCACCCTGCTCATGGGGGTGCTAGGGGTGGTGATGCTCTTCGACGCCGTACCGCTGCTCGGCGTGCTGGTCCCGGGGGACGTGGCGATCCTGGCCGCCATGGGGGTCGGCGGCCCGGTCACCGGCGTCGCCACCTTCGCCGTCGTGGTGGCGGGCTGCCTTTCCGGGTGGTCGCTGAGCTTCCTCGCCGGCCGCCGGTACGGGGACCGGCTGCGCCGCAGCCGGATCGGCGGGTGGATCGGCGAGGAGCGCTGGGTGGCGGCGGAGGGGATCCTGCGGCGCGGGGGCGGCCGGATGGTGCTGATCGCGCCCTTCCTGCCGGTGTTCAACGCGCTGCTGCCGCTGGCGGCGGGCGGGCTGCGGATGTCGTACCGGCGCTTCCTGGGCTGCGCGACGGTCGGCGCGGCGGCGTGGGCCGGGCTCTACCTGGTGCTGGGGACCGCCTCGCGGTCGTTGGCCGGGCTGCTGCCCGGGGAGTCCAGCCCGATGCTGGTCACCATGGCGGTCGGGCTGCTGCTGGCGGGGGTGGTGCTGATGGGCACGCGGCGCCGGCTGCGGGTGGTCACCGGGGGCTGACCGCCGCCCAACGGGGGGAGCGGGGCCGGGCGCGCGACGTGCCCGGCCCCGCCGGTGCTCACCAGCCCCGGGCGCGCCACTGGGGCAGCGCCGGGCGCTCCGCGCCGAGCGTGCTGTCCTTGCCGTGGCCGGGATAGAACCAGGTGTCGTCGGGCAACCGGTCGAACAGCTTGTGCTCCACGTCGTCGATCAGCGCGGCGAACCGCTCCGGGTCCTTGTCGGTGTTGCCGACGCCGCCGGGAAAGAGGCTGTCGCCGGTGAACAGGTGTGGCGTCCCGGCCGGGTCGCGGTAGAGCAGCGCGATCGAGCCGGGGGTGTGCCCCTTGATGTGGATGACCTCCAACGCGCAGTCGCCCACCGGCACGGTGTCGCCGTCGGCCAGCGTCTCCGCCTCGATCGGCAGCCCCGCCGCGTCGTCGGCGTGCACCAGCGGGCGGGCGCCCGTCTTGGCGACCACCTCCTCCAGCGCCACCCAGTGATCCATGTGCTGGTGGGTGGTGACCACGGTGCCCAGCCCCGCGTCGCCGACCAGGTCGAGCAGGCGCGGGGCCTCGTTCGCCGCGTCGATCAGCACCTGCTCGCCGGTGGCCCGGCAGCGCAGCAGGTAGGCGTTGTTGTCCATCGGGCCCACCGACACCTTGGTGATGGTGAGCGCGTCGAGCTCGCGTACGGCCGGCGCACCGCCGGGCGTGACGTCTCCGCTGTAGGTCATGGTCTGGCTATATCCATTCCGGTGGTTGCGGCAGGGGACCGTCAGGAGTGACGGCCAGCACGGTGCCGGGGCTGCGGCCGATCAGCCAGGCGGCGAGTTCCGGGGCGGAGCCGGCGACCGTGGGCGCGGCCGAGCGGTCGCCGACGACGAGCTCGTGCCGGCTGCCGTCGAAGCGCAGCACCATCGGCGGCACGTCGGCGCGGCCGGCGAGGTCGCCGGCGACCTCGTGCAGCAGCCGGTGGCCGAACGACTCGGGCCAGTCGGCCGGCCGGTAACCGGCGTCGAGGTCCACGTGGTGCACCTCGATCTCGCGCAGCCGGCCCCAGACCAGCATGGCCGTCGGCCACGGGCCGCGCCGGGTCTGGACCGTGCCCGCCCACGCCTCGACGGGCATCGCCGCTACCGCCTCGGCGAACCGGTCGGCCGAGCGGCGCAGGTCGTCGAGGTGGGCCTCGGGCGGCCGGGGAGCGCCGGCCTCGATGTCGGCCTCCCGGGCCGTCGCGGAGGCGTACATCGGGACGGGCTCGCCGGTGCGGGCCGCGGTGAACAGGTTGACGAAGCCGTCGGCGTTGCGGGCCAGGTGTGCCAGCACGTGCCCGCGGGTCCAGCCGGGCAGCAGGGAGGCGGCGGCGATGTCCGCACCGTCGAAGGTGGCCGCGGTCCGCAGCAGGCGGTCCGTGGCCGCGTCCACCTCGCCGGTCAGCAGGAGTGGATCAGTGGTCACGTACCGACCCTAACCGTCGGGCCGCCCCGAGTCGCCGGGGAAATCGCTTTCGGCGCGTCGCCGCGCGCCCTACCGTCGGCGTCGGACGCGGCACCGGAAGTCGGGGAGGAGGTGGTGACGTTGCCGGTCGCAGCACGCGTGCACCACCCGCTCCGACACCGACAAGGAATGCCATGACCATCGATATCACCGCCCTCGGCTGGGACGCCGACCGGGCGGCACTCGTACGACGGCGCCACGACCACCGCCCGGGCCGGGTGGCCCGGGTGGACCGGGGCGTCTGCACCGTGCTCTGTGCGGACGGCCCGGTCCGCGCCACCCTGGGTGGGGCGGTCCTGGCCGCCGCCGCCCGGGACCTGACCCGCCTGCCCTGCGCCGGCGACTGGGTGCTGCTGGGCACCTGGCCGGACCGCAACGTGACCGTGGAGGCGGTGCTGCCGCGGCGCACCGCCCTAATCCGGCGGACCGCCGGCAAGGACGCCAGCGGCCAGGTGCTGGCCGCCAACCTGGACGCCGCCGCGGTGGTGGAGCCGGTGCACCCGGAGCCGGACATCGGCCGGATCGAGCGGCTGCTGTCCCTGGCGCACGAGTCGGGCGCCCGGCCGCTGGTGGTGCTCACCAAGGCCGATTTGGCGGCCGACCCGCAGGCGGTGGCACGCCAGCTCACCGCCGTCGCCCCCGGGGTGCCGGTGCTGGCCGTCAGCGCCGAGCGCGGCACCGGGCTGGAGCCGCTGCGCGCCGAGGTGGCGCCCGGCCGCACGCTCGGCCTGCTCGGCCCGTCCGGTGCCGGCAAGTCGAGCCTGGTCAACGCGCTGGCCGGGGCCGTGGTGATGCCCACCCAGGCGATCCGGCGCGTCGACGGCAAGGGCCGGCACACCACCACGTGGCGGGCGCTGGTCCCGGTGCCCGGTGGCGGGGCGGTGCTGGACACCCCGGGGGTGCGGGCCGTGGGCCTGCTGGACGGCTCGGCGGGGCTGGACCGGGCGTTCGCCGACATCGCCGAGCTGGCCACCGGCTGCCGGTACGCCGACTGCGGGCACGACGGGGAGCCCGGCTGCGCGGTGCGCGAGGCGCTGGAGAACGGCGAGCTGCCGGCGCGGCGCTGGGAGAGCTGGCGCCGGTTGCAGCGGGAGGTGGCGTACGAGAGCCGGCGGCGCGAGGCGCGGCTGGCCGCCGAGCGGCGCGGCGGCTGGCGCTCCGCCCGCCGCCGGGCCGCCCGCCCCTGACGGGGCCGTCACGGAAACCCAGAAGTCGCGGTTGAAGCGTTCCTTGAGGTCGGCCGCCTCCCGTTC
>NZ_JBFAVI010000130.1:0-20408 GCF_040679695.1 Micromonospora sp. NPDC052213 | reverse complement strand
GGACCCCCGACCCGGGGCATCTCGTTCACATCCCCGCCGCTCTCGCGCCGGGCACTTTTACTACGTTACCCGCCGGTTTCCGCCGTGTCAAACCGCTCTGCCGCGATCCACACCACTTCAACCCAAATTTCCGGGCACCACCAACGAACCGGCTTCCACCGTTCGATCGTGGCTTCCGACAGACCGGCCGCCGCGGTCACCCACGAACACGCCCGGCTCCCTGCCGGCGTCGAACCATACCCGGTCGGCTCCGCCCCACCAAATCCACCTCACGGCGAATCCGGGGCACCGCCCGGTCCCGGGCCCGAGAAGCACAACCCCCCGAACCGGAAGCTCATTCCCACGCTCCGGCCTCCAGGACTTTCGCCCCGTTTCGTCCGTTCCGCGCTGGCAGAGAGAAAGTTACGCCCCCGGCGGATTGATCGTCAAATCCGCCGGGGGCGTCGCCCGTCACACTCGCGCGGGCGTACGGCTAGTTGCGCAGCTCGACCCCGGCGAACGACCGCTTGCCGCGGCGCAGCACCAGGTACCGGCCGTGCAGCAGGTCCTCGGGGCTCACGGTGGCGTCGGTCTCGGTGACCCGGTTGTTGTTGACGTAGGCGCCGCCCTCGGCGATCACCCGGCGGGCCTCCTTCAGGCTCGGGACCAGCCCGGAATCGCGCAGGAGCCCGGCGACGTCGGGCAGCTCGTCGAGGTGGACGAGGCCGGCCTCGGTCAGCGCGGCGCGCAGCGTCGCCGGCGTGAGCTCCTCCAGCGAGCCCCGGCCGAAGAGCGCCTGGCTGGCGGCGACCACCTGCGCCATCTCCCGTTCGCCGTGCACGAGCGTGGTCAGCTCCTCGGCGAGCGCACGCTGGGCCGCCCGGGCGGCCGGCCGCTCCGCCGTCTCCTTCTCCAGCGCCTCCAGTTCCTCCCGGGAACGGAAGCTGAAGTAGCGCAGGTAACGGCTCACGTCCCGGTCGTCGACGTTGACCCAGAACTGGTAGAACGCGTACGGGCTGGTCATCTCGGGGTCGAGCCAGATGGCGCCGCCCTCGGTCTTGCCGAACTTCGTCCCGTCCGACTTCGTGACCAGCGGGGTGGTGAACGCCTGCACCGGGCCGGCGCCGCGCCGGCGGATGTAGTCCACCCCGGCGGCGATGTTGCCCCACTGGTCGGAGCCGCCGAACTGGAGCTGGCAGCCGTGCCGGCGGTGCAGCTCGAAGAAGTCGTTGGCCTGGAGCAGCTGGTAGCTGAACTCGGTGAAGCTGATCCCGCTCTCCAGCCGCGCCTTGACCACCTCCCGGGCCAGCATCCGGTTGACCGGGAAGTGCTTGCCGACGTCGCGGAGGAACTCGACCACCGACATCTCGGCGGTCCAGTCGAGGTTGTTGACCAGTTGCGCGGCGTTCTCGCCCTCGTACGAGACGAAGGGGGCGAGCTGGTCGCGGATCCGGGCCACCCAGCCGGCGACCACCTCGGGCGGATTGAGGGTCCGTTCGGCGCTCTCCTTCGGGTCGCCGATCTGGCCGGTCGCGCCGCCGACGAGCAGCAGCGGCCGGTGCCCGGCGAGCTGGAGCCGACGGGCCGTGGTGACCTGCATGAGGTGGCCGACGTGCAGGCTCGGCGCGGTCGGGTCGAAGCCCACATAGTAGGTGGCGGCGTTGCCGTCGAGCAGCGTACGCAGCTCGTCGAGGTTGGTGGAGTCCTGGATCAGGCCGCGCCACCGCAGGTCATCGGTCAGGGAGTCCCGCCCGGGCGGCGGGAGGCTGCTGTCGGTCACGGTCACCCATTCTCCCCCATGACCGGGCGCCTGCCGTAGCGGGTTTGCGCAGCGGGCGGCGGCGTAGGCTGGCGACGCCATGATCGGGAAGGGGAACGCCGTGGACATGCCGGATCTGACGGGCGGCTTCGTCGCCCTGCTCGGCCTCAAGTTCGACGAGGTCAGCGGGGACCGCGTGGTGATCCGCTGGCAGGTCCGCCCCGACCTCCACCAGCCGTTCGGGATCCAGCACGGCGGCGTGTACTGCTCGGTGGTCGAGACCGCGGCCAGCGTCGGCGGGTCGGTGTGGCTGGGCGACCGGGGGCGGGTCGTCGGCGTGTCGAACCAGACCGACTTCCTGCGCGCGGTCCGCGACGGCGAGCTGACCGCCGTGGGCACCCCCGTGCACCGGGGGCGCAGCCAGCAGCTCTGGCAGGTGGAGATCACCGACGCCGACGCCCAGCTCGTCGCCCGCGGCCAGGTGCGACTGCAGAACCTCACCCCCGCCTGACCCGCACCCCGGCCCGGGGAGCGGTGGCGACGCTCAGCCGCAGGCCTCGTCCAGCACCGGCTCCCCGGCGTCGTCGCGCGGCGGCCCGGCCGGCCGGCCGGTGAATCCTCGTCCGCCCGGGAGGCGGTCAGGCCCGCTCGGCGACCGGCGGGGCCGTCAGGTCGAGCACGTACGAGCGGCCCTCGGGGCGGAAGCCGAGCCGGTGGTAGTAGGGGGCGACCATGCCGGGCGGGGTGACCACCCGGCGGAACCCCCGGTCGGTGAAGAGGCGGCTGCGCCGGTAGACGAACTCGCCCGGGGTGAAGTCCCGGAACCGCCGGGTGACGTAGTCGAGGTCGACCTGCGCCACACCGTCGGGCTCGGCGTGCGACAGCACCACACCGACCACCTCGTCGGCCCGCAGCACCAGGAAGGCGGAGCGCTCGGCGGAGGTGCCGGGCGGCCAGCGGAAGCCCGGGTTGAAGCGGGCGATGTCCGAGCCGTGGACGCGCAGCGTGTGGGCGAGGAACTGATCGTCCACGCCGACCTCGACCACCTGGTAGGTCGCCTCGTCGTGGCGGGTGGCGAGCATGGCGCGCAGGTACCAGACGTTGATCACGGCCAGCACGACGTTCAGCCCGACCATCGGCCAGACCTGCACGGCGGCGTTGTAGCCGATCAGGATCAGACACCCGAGCAGGTTCAGGGCACGCAGCCGGAGGATGCGCGTCTGCAGCAGCGACCAGACCAGCAGCGCCGAGCCGGTCCAGCCGATGAGTTCCAGCCAGTCCACCCCGCGAGAGTAGTGGTCACCCGGGTCAGCCCGCGCGGCGGGCGCGGGGCCGGTTCAGCGGTCGGCGAGCTCCAGCACCCACTCCTCCACCTCGGCGCCGCGGCCGTTGGCGTACCCCTTGTCCTCGCCCGTGACGACGAAGCCGCACTTGCGCAGCACCGCGAGCGAGGCCCGGTTGTCCTTGGCGGCGCGGGCGTGCACGGGCCGCTGGGGCAGCTCGCGCAGCAGGGCGCCGAGCGCGGCGGTGGCGTAGCCCCGGCCCCAGCGGCGCGGGTCGATCCAGTAGCTGACCTCGGTCTTGTCGTCGACCGGGAAGGCGGTCACGTGGCCGACCACCTCGTCGTCGACGACGACCGTGCGGGCGACGATCCGCTCGTCGGCGCGGACCCGGCGCCAGTGCGCGTCGAACCGCGCCCGGTCGGTCGGGTCCTCCGGGCCGAAGGCGGCCATCCAGTTGGCCTCGACGTCCTGCTCGTGGTCGAAGAAGTGGGGCAGGTCGTCGTCGCGTACGGGGCGCAGGCGCAGGTCGGCGGTCACGGGCCCGAGGATAGGGCCAGGCGGTGACATCGCGGACCTCGCGTCACGCCCGCTCCGCCGCGTTCGCCAGGCCCGGCAGCGCCCCCGATCACGCCCAGGGCGGACACGGACGCCCGTCGGTGCGCGATTCGGGCGCGCCGGGCCGGCGCCGCACGGACAATGAGCGGATGACACGAGCGGTACGGGGCGCGCGGGCGGGCGGGACGCCCGTCGGCACGGCGGCGGGCGCGGCGTCGCTCGGAGCGCTTGCCGTGGGCGCGCTGGCCGTCGGGGCGCTGGCCATCGGTCGGCTGGCGATCCGCCGGGCGGTCGTGCGGGAGTTGCGCATCGGCCGGCTGGAGATCGACGAACTGGTCGTGCGCGAGCGCCCCGCCGGCGACGGGTAGCGGCCCGACGGTTACGCGCGGCTGTCGACCGAGACGTGGTGAATTCCGCGCTGGTCGTCGTCCATTCGCCCGGCGATCCCGTCAGCGCCCGCCAGCCGACGGGCCCGGTGGAGAGCCCGTCGGCGGACATCCGTGGTCCCGCCGTCTCCTCTCGCGGATCGTCACGGGACGGCTGTCGGGGCGGTTGCCAGGTCCCGGGCGGCGACCGCCCGCAGCCACTGCTGGGCCAGCAGGGCGTGACCCGGTTGCGTCAGGTGCACGCCGTCCGCCGTCCAGACCTGCTCGTCGGCTGTTCCGGCACCGAACAGGTGGTCCACCGTGACCAACGTCGCGTCGAAGTCGACGGCCAGTTTGCGCACCACGTCGGCCTTCGGCCCGAGGTCTTCGCGCCACGCCCGCTGTCCGTCGTCGAGCGGAATGAGGAAGGGCTCGATCAGGATGACGGCGGCGTCGAGCCGCCGTCGGGTCAGGTCGAGGATGTGCCGGTAGTCGCGTTCGAAATCCTCCACGGTGGTGGGGTCGTCGGCACTGTACCGGCGCCAGGTGTCGTTGATGCCGATCAGCACCGACACCACCTGCGGCGCGAGCCGCAGGCAGTCGTCGTCCCACCTGGCGCGCAGGTCGCGGACCCGGTCGCCGCTGACGCCCCGGTTGAGGAAGGTGACGGCGTGCTGCGGGTGCCGGGCGGTGAACCAGGCCGAGGCCATCATGGCGTATCCGCCACCGAGGTCGTCGGACCGCTCGCGGTTGCGTCCCGCGTCGGTGATGCTGTCGCCGATGAACAGCACCCGTCCGCCGGGTGGGATCTCTTCTGTCATCACGAGCCTCCATTGCGTCGCGTGGGCCGGTGCCGGAGCCGGGCAGGGCGATCGTACGCGTGCCCGGCGGAGAGGTCGGCTGGTCAGGATCGGGGTAGGGGGCGACTCCATTCCGGGTGCACCGCCCGCGTCGGGGTGACGTCGTCGCGGGTGCGGTCGACGGCGACGGCGGGCGCGAGCCGCTCCGGTACGCGCTGCGCCGCGCGTACGCCGACCGGCTGCTCGGCGTGCAGCCGCGCGACGGCGGGCCGGATCTGGTGGCGGTGAAAAAACGGTCAGCAGTCGACCGTCTGGTACTTCGTCCCGAACGGGCGCGCCTTGCTGCTGACCTTCGATCCCGAGGCGGATCTGAGCATGGGGCTGGGACCAGTACGTCGAGCAGGAGTCGCTCTACCGCGACGTCCCCGAGGACCTGGTTCGCCTGGTACGCAACCGCCCGCCCAACAACGAGTCGAGCAAGGTCACCGATCGGGAGACCGGCGAGCGGATCCACTCCGCCTGCGGCGTGTTCTGGTTCGACGACGAGCAGTGACGGGTGGCCGAAGGTCTGTTGGACCACTGTGATCAGACGGGTATCGACCCGAGGATCGGGTCCGGATTCGACTACAGCCTGGCTGTCTACCGCTTCGGTCACGACTTCCTCACGCCGAATCCGTTGTCGAGGATCAGACGTCCGGCTGGTTCATCGACGCCGACGAAGGCGCTTGTCGAGGTGGTCAGTCGGTGCGAATGCCGGTCAGGATCTGCATGGCGTGGCGCTCCTTTTCCGCGAGTTCGGTGAGGAGTGCCGAGGCGCGGGTCAGGTGGTCGGGGTCGCCGGTTTCTCCGGCGGCCGTGATGTGGTGGGAGACCTCGGTCCATGACGGGGCGATCTCGGCGTACAGCCGGTGACCGAGGCGGACGTTGTCGTCGTCGACGATCGTGGCGCATTCGGCGAGGAAGTCGCGGTACATGGCGCGGAACAGGGCGCCGCCGGTCCCGCCGCGTTCCATCAGCGCTGCGGCCAGCGGGAGGTCGCGGGACGGGTCGCGGGAGCGGTCGAGCCAGCGTGCCACCTGTCGGGCCGCCTTGTCGATGCCGCGATGGCCGAGGTTGGCGATGGGTGGGTTGAGGAAGGCGTGCGCGTTGTTGCGGATGGCCGCCCGGATGGTGTGGCCCAGATCGGGCCGGTCGGTGGGGCTGGCGATGGTGTAGGACAGGTTGCGGGCGGTCATCGGTCCGCGTTCGTTGCGGGCCCGTGCCAGGCTCGTCAGCGTGGTTGCCACGGTGCCGCCCTGCTGGGCGGTGTCGATCAGGTAGGCGTGGGTGTCGTCGTAGCCGTACACCGCGGCGAAGTGGGCCCCGAAGTGGACTTTCGTGCTGAAGTAGTCCAGGTGGTAGGAGTCCAGTTGCAGGCCGACCGGGCGTCCGGCGGTGAGGGCGGCGACCACGTTCTGCCACGCCTTACGGGGCGAGGCGGTCTCCTGGATGTGCAGCGTCAGGCCCAGCCGGTCGGCCACGGTTCGGGTGATCGTGGTCGGCTTGGTGCGGCCGCCGAGGAACGGAAAGTCCATGTTCTTGGCGTCCCAGTAGACGAAGCCCAGACCTTCGCCGAGGCCGAACAGCATGGGCTCGGACAGGTCGACGCCCTCGTGGCGCAGCAGGGCACCGAGCGTGGTGGTCTCGCAGTGCTGACCGGCGGGGAACGCCACGTTATCCATGATCATTCGGTCTCCTGGTCTGCTGGTCGGGACGGGCCGGACGGGGGTCGGACCGGCCAGGCGATCTCCGTGCGGAGCGCGGCCGTGGGTGTGCCGGGTGCGGGCGATACGAGGTAGCGCTCCTCGGCTGGGCCCACCAGCGCCCGGTCGTGCTCGGCGATCCAGCGTCCCAGCGACCGGTAGGCGGTCTCGATGTCGTCGTAGCCGCCCTCGTGGGCGCTCACGGCGAGCAGGCAGCCCGGCAGTTCCCCGGGCGCAATCGCCGCGGTCGGCCGGGGCGGGCGCGCCACCGGCGCGAACAACTCCACCTCCAACTCCGCCGCGTCGAGGTCGTCGCTGAGGTATCGGGTCCCGACCGGCCCCGCCGGGGCGATCCCCTGCGCGGCGAGGCCGGCGAACAGCCGCGCGAACCCGGGCGCCAGCGCCTCGGCCAGCCCGCTCAGCGGGGTACGCACCAGCATGCGGGCGGTGGGCTGGGGATCGCGCCACCGTTCGTACACGTGTAGCCAGCCCGGCACGCGTCCCGGCTCGGCCAGCACGGCCCCCAACCGCCCCGCGATCTCGTCGAGCCGGGCCGCCCGCGCGGCCACGCGTTCCCGGTGCCGTTCGATGACGGCGCGGGTCTGCTCCGGGGTTTCGGCCGCCAGGATCTCGGCGATCTCGGGCAACGGCACCTCCAGCTCTCGCAGCCGCCGGACCAGCCCCGCTCGGTGGAACTGGTCGACGCTGTACCGGCGGAAGCCGGTATTCGGATCGACCGACGCCGGGACGAGCAGACCCAGCCGGTCATAGTTGCGCAGCACTCGAACGGACAACCGGGTCGCTCGCGCGAACACCCCGATCGGCATCAACCCCGTCACCGGCGCCTCCAACAGCCTCGACCCTCCCCCTGGGAGAGTTTCAACCCCGGCCCGGCCTCTGCCGCACCGACCACGGAACGAATCATCATGGAACGGGTCCGGCCGGCCATGTGCCCGGCACGCCTCGCGGGCCGCGCGCCCGGCAGCTCGACGTCATGTGGGCTGAACCGGTCGGCACGGGTCCGCGCAACGTGCGTTGCCGGCGGCAACGTCCCCTCCGGCTCCGCGAACAGCGACCCGTACTGCCTCATCGGGGACAGGGGTGACGCCGGAGCGCGTGCCGTCCGGTGTCAGGCGCGGCGGCTGGCCCAGCTCGGCACCCAGGCCTCGGCTGGAGTGGCCGGCCGGGCGGCCGTCAGGTGCTGCCGGAGCGCGGTGAGGGTGGGGTGCGGGTTGCCCGCGAGGTACACGAACGAGTGCGGGTAGACCGGCGTGGGGTTGCGCAGCGGGATGCGACGCAGGTCGTGGGTGGTTGGCCAGATGTACCGGTCACCGCTGCCCACGAGGGTGGCCAGGTCGGCGGAGTCGGCGATCGCGTCGAGCAACACCTCGGTGCCGAAGTTCGGGCCGATCGCGTCGATCCGAAGGTCGAACGCTTCGGTGAGCTCGTCGTAGTAGGCGGCCCACTCGGTGCCCCGCTTGATGCCCGGGATCCAGATGCGGTGCCCGGCCAGGTCGGCCGGGGTCAGCGAACGAGCAGCGGCAAGCGGGTGGGCGGGGCCGACGAGCAGTTGCAGCGGGTCGTCCAGGGCCCGCTCGACCAGGATGCCGTCGGGTAGCTCGCGGGCGGGTACGGGCACGGCCCGGAAGGTCGCGTCGATCTCCCTGGCGCGGACGGCCTCGATGGCCGTCTCGACGTTGGCGTTCGACAGCGTGACGACGTCGAGGTCGGTCCCCGGGTGCGCCCGGTAGAAGCGCTGCATCGTCACGGCCGGGGCGATGCGTCGGTTGAGGACGTCGACGCGCAGCGCGCGTTCGCCCGGCCGGACCGAGGCGGCGGCCCGTTCGGCAACCCGGAGCAGTTCGCGGGAGTGCGGGAGGAACGCCTGCCCGTCGAGGGTGAGCTGGGCGCCACGGGCGGTGCGGGTGAAGAGGGTGACGCCGAGGCGGCGTTCGAGGTTGGCCACGCGCTTGGAGACGGCCTGCTGCGTGATCTCCAGGTCGATGGCCGCTTCCTGGAACTGTCCCGCGTCGGCGACGGCGACGAAGGTGCGCACGGCCTCGATGTCCACGCCCAGATCATACGGCTGCACAAACGCTGGTTGTGGCTCGCCAGCGCGTTCGTTGTTGGATTCCTGGCAATCTGAGCTGGTCGAATCGTCGCCGTCAACGATTGGTTGTGACGGGAGGATCGGCGTGGGGCAACGTCTGGGGCGTTCGTTCGGGTGGTTGTGGTCGGCGTTCGCGGCCAGCACCATGGGTACCTGGTTGGGGTTCGGGGCGTTCCCGCTGATCGCGATCCAGGTGCTCGGCATCGGCCCGGCCGCGGTCTCCGCGTTGGCCGCGGCGGGGCTGGCGGTGGGTGCGGTGCTGGCACTTCCCCTCGGCCCCTGGGTCGAGCGGCAGCGCAAGAAGCCGGTCATGATCGCCGCGGACGTCGTCCGTTTCGCAGCCCTGCTGAGCATCCCGATCGCCTTCGCGTTCGGGCTGTTGACCTACACCCAGCTGCTGATCGTCTCCGTGATCGGGGCGGCGGGGAACATCGCGTTCGTCTCCGCGAGCGGCGCATTTCTGAAGTCGATCGTGCGCCCCGACCAGCTGCTGGCCGCCAACGGGCGTTTCGAGTCGACCACCTGGACGGCCACCGCCGTGGGGCCGACCCTGGGCGGGGCGGCCATCAGTCTCATCGGGCCGGTTGTCACCCTGATCGCCAACGCGGCCGGGTTCCTGCTGTCCGCGCTCGGGATCGGCATGATCCGGGAGCGGGAACCACGCCCGGCGCGCGGGACGGCCACCCGGCTACGCGGTGCGGACCTGTCGGACGGGTGGCGGTTCATCCTCGCCGACCGTGAACTGCGCGCGCTCTTCCTGAACACCGTGGCCGTGAACGCGCTGATCATGGCAACCGAACCGCTGCTGGCCGTGCTGCTCCTCGGCGACCTGAGCTGGGCGGCCTGGCAGTACGGCCTGGCGTTCGGGCTTCCGTGCGTCGGCGGATTCGTCGGCGCCCAGCTCGCCCCGCGTCTGGAAGCCCGCTACGGGCGCCGCCGGGTCCTGCTCGTCTCGGGGGTGCTGCGCGCGCTGTGGCCGATCGGCCTGTTCTTCGTGATGCCCGGCGCGGCCGGCGTGGTCCTGGTGATCGCGGTCGAACTGGGGCTGATCACCTGCATGGGTCTGTTCAACCCGCTGTTCGCCACCGAGCGACTCGAGCGGGTACCGGCTGACCGGGTCGGCCGCGTGCTGGTCGCGTGGAACATCACGGGCACCGGGGCGATCGCGGTGCTCACCGCGCTGTGGGGCGTTCTGGCCGGGGCCACCGACGTACGCGTCGCGATCGGTGTCGCCGGCGTGCTGCTCCTGGCCACCCCGTTCCTGCTCCCGCGCCGCTCCGCCACGCAGTCGCCGGCCACGGGGCCTGCGCGGCCGTTCGCCAGTGCTGCTCGATGACCGGGCCATGCCCGATCCCGGTCGGACGGGCTCTGGCCCGTCCGGCCGGCTGTTCTCCGATGGCCGGGCCACGACCCGCCGGCGAGGCGTCAGACGTACGATGCCATGCGCACGGTCAGCGCAGCCGCCGGGCGGTGAACCTGGTCGGCGGCTCGGCGATCGCGTCCTGGGCCGCGATCAGCTGGATCTCCCGGGTGCCGGCCGCGAGGGTCGCCTCGAGTACGGCGAAGACGGAGGCGATGGTGCGTTCCAGTGCCGTCGCGGGCGAGCCCGTCGTCCGCAGATGCGCGAGGTACAGCGCCGCGGTGACGTCACCGCCGCCGTTCGGGCTGATCGGCAGCAGCGGCGTGGTCACGGCCCAGGCGCCCTCGTCCGAGACGGCCACCACCTCCAGCGACCCCTCCGGCACGTCGCCGTGGAGCACGCTGGTGACCAGGACGTGCCGCGGCCCCGTCTCGCGGACCACGTCGACCGCGTCCAGCAACTCCGCCAGCGAGTTCGTCGTACGGCCGGCGAGGAAGTCCAGCTCGAAGTGATTCGGGGTGATGATGTCCGCACGCGGGACGACGACGTCCCGCATGAACTCCGGGATGCCGGGCCGGACGAACATCCCACGGCCGGCGTCGCCCATCACCGGGTCGCAGCAGTACACGGCAGCCGCGTTGGCCGCCTTGACCTTCTCCACCGCGTCGAGGATCACCGCGCCCATCGCCGGGTCGCCCTGGTAGCCCGACAACACCGCGTCGGCGCTGCCGAGGACCCCGCGGTCCGCGATGCCCGCGATCACCTCGGCCACGTCGGCCGGCGCCAGCAGCGGCCCTCGCCACGCGCCGTACCCGGTGTGGTTGGAGAAATGGACCGTCAGTACCGGCCAGACCTCGTGCCCGAGCCGCTGAAGGGGAAAGGCCGCCGCCGAGTTGCCGACGTAGCCGTAGGCGACCGAGGACTGGATGGACAGGATCTTCACCGGCTCATCATGCCGGTTCCCGCCGATGCCACACGTACTGCCCGCCGTTTCTGTCGGGTGACCCACTCCGGGCCCTAGCGCGATGGCAGGACCACTGACGGGGGCTTCCACCACCGGAGACCGTTGGAGCCGTGCACAGCGACCCGCAGCTCGCAGCCGCCATCCGGAACCTGTTGGCCACCTCGGCAAGCTGACCGAAGGTGGGATCCGGCGGGCCGGCGGCGACCACGTTCGACGCAGCGGTTAGTCTGCGCTTGTGCGGGAGGCGATGTCCTGGAGCAACCTCGATGGCTGATGCCGACGATGTCCGTCGCCTGGCACTGGCGCTGCCTCACGTGGTCGAGATCGACAGTGACGGCTTCGACTTCCGGGTAGCCGACAAGGGTTTCGTCTGGTCCTACCCGGAGCGCAGACCCGGTGCGCCGCGCCTCATCCGCACCGACATCGCGGTGCTGTACGTCGGCGACGAAGCGGAGAAGCAGGCGTTGCTCCTCGGCGAGCCCGAGGTCTTCTTCACCACGCCCGCGTACGACGGGCTGCCCCTGGTGATGCTGCGGCTGGCGCAGGTGACCGTCGACCGCCTGCAGGAACTCGTCACCGACGCGTGGCGTATGCGCGCCCCGGACTCGCTCGCCGGCAACCTCGACGACGCGGATCCGTCGCGCCCAGACCTGAGAAAGGCCGCCCAGGAGGCCAGGTAGCACTGGCCCCAATGCCGCAGGCGGAGCCTGCGCAACGCTGCTCGACCGCTCGGCGACCCGCCAGGTTTAGGTTGATCAACTTCGGGTACGTCTGCCGGCAGGCGGGGTCGACCCGTGGCCGGGGGCAGCACGGGTCCGCCGGCCCGGCGTACGACCGGAGAGCGGAGTGAAAGGCAGGTCACTCGGTGGTGAATTCGTCCCTGAGGCCGACCATGTTCAGGACGGCGACGGTGATCCGGGACGGCCTGCGCACGACCAGCGAGCAGCCCCGTGCGGCGACTCGCCGGCGCACGGTCAGCAGCGCGGTGATCCCGGCCGCGCAGAAGAAGCTCACCCCGCTCAGGTCGAGCACCAGCACCGGAAGCGGTCGGCCGGACGTCACCCGGTCCACGAGGTCGACGAGCAGGTCCACGGTCCCCATGTCGATGGGCCCGCGGACCTCCACCACCGTCACCGGGCCCTCCGCGACGACCGTGAGGGACAGGATGGACTGGCGGGTGATTTCCGACGGTGCCGGGTGCGACGCCTGATGGACGGACATGAGCTGCTCCTCGGTGAGGATGTCCGGACCGGGTCGGTGCTCGGCCCACCGTCGGTGGGCGGCACTGGTCCTGGGCTCATGTCCGAACCCACGTCGACCCTAGCCGCGTCCCGTCCGATGCGCACCCCCCGTCCGAGCGCGTGCGCTCGTTGATCAGATACACCCGACCGGCGCTCCTCAGGGAGCGGGCCAGGACGGTACGTCACGTCAGTGGAAACCCACGGACACGGTTTCAGGAGGTAGCGGTGGTGTCCGATGCTGCTGATTCGCACCTGGCCTCGGCGTACGGCCGGCTGCTCGCCCTGCTCGTCGACTCGCCTCACGTCGACGTGTTCCTCGACCAGGTCGTCCGGGTCGCGGCCGAGGTCGTCACCCCCGCCGTGGCCTGCGGGCTGACGGTGCGCCGGGACGGTGGCGTCTTCACCGTCGCCGCCAGCGACGACCTCGCCGCCCAGGCCGACGAGATCCAGTACGGCGCCGACGAGGGTCCCTGCCTCCAGGCCCTGCGCAGTGGACGGGCCGTCGAGGTCGTCGACCTGCGCGAGGACGGCCGCTGGTGCCGCTACCGGGAACACGCGCTCCGGCTCGGCATTGTCAGCTCGCTGTCACTGCCGATGACGGTCGACGGCGAGACCGTCGGCGCGTTGAACCTGTACGGCACCGGTCCCGCCGCCTTCGATGAGCGGGCACGCCGGCAGGCCGTGACGTTCACCGACCAGGGGACAGCCGCGCTGACCGTCATGCTCCGCCAGGCCGACCAGGCACTTCTGCATCGGCAACTCACCGACGCGATGGCCTCCCGCAGCGTCATCGACCAGGCCCTCGGTGTGCTGATGGGCCAGCAGCGATGCACCGCCGCGGAGGCTTTCGCCCTGCTCCGGCAGGCGTCCCAGCACCGTAACCGCAAACTGCGTGACGTCGCCGCGGAGATCATCAAGCAGGTGACCGGCACGTCCCCGCAGCCGGCTCCCGGATTCGTGGCGCCCCGCCCGCACACCTGACCGGGCAGGGCGGCAGGTTCGGCAGCACGGCCAGGAGGCGGCTGACCGGTCAGCCCGGTGGCCGGCCCTGGTCGACAGCCGCATCGGTCGTCATCCGGTGGCCCTTGCCGCACTCAGCAGATGCGCTGTTGCCGGCATGGACGGCCACGCCGCCGACGATCGTGGCGAGCAGCCGGGGTTCCGCCTGCGGTGGCGGGCCGTCGGGTCCGCGGACGAGCACGAGGTCGGCTCGGGCCCCCACGGCGACGACTCCCCGGTCGGGTGATCCGAGCAGCCGGGACGGCACGGTCGACGCCATCGACCACACCTCCGCGAGACCGAAGCTGGTCTGCCGCAGCGCCCACCGGACGCAGTCGAACAGCGAACGGCCGCTGCCGGCCAGCAACTCGGTGCCGGTCAGGCTGAGCCGGCCGTCGGCGTCCACGGTGACCGAGCCGCCGACCGGGGTGTGGTACTCGCCGGGCGGGCAGCCGGCGAGGGCCGCCGAATCGCTGACCAGGACCGAGCGTTCGACGCCCTTCGCCCGCACCATGGCGGTGAACGTGTCGGCGGGGAGGTGGTGACCGTCGGCGATGAAGCTCGCCGTCAGGGCCTCCGCCGCCAGCTGCGCCCACAGGTGGTTGGGATGCCGTGGCAGGACGGCGTGCGACCCGTTCCCGAGGTGGGTGGAGAGCCGTGCTCCCGCGTGGACCGCCGCCCGCACCTGCTCCGGTGTCGCGGCGGTGTGTCCCAGGCCGACGACGATCCCGGCCTCGGTGGCGGCGCGGACGTACCGCGTCGCGCCGGGCCGTTCGGGCGCCAGCGTGACGAGGCGTACCAGGCCCGGGGCGACGTCGAGCCACTGCGTGAGCTCCCGCGGGTCCGGGTCCCGGACGTGCCGCCGGTCGTGCGCGCCACGGGGGCCGTCCGCGTCGGCCAGGTAGGGGCCTTCGACGTGTACGCCGACGACGACCTCGGCGACCAGGGGGTCGCTCGCGCGGGCGGCGGCTATCACGTCGAGCGTGGAGAGGATCTTCTCCTGGCTGGCCGTGATGATCGTGGGGCAGTACGACGTGACGCCCCGGCGGCACAGCGACCGGGTCAGCTCGACCACGGTGGCGACCGACACGTCGTCGGCGTTGACGTCCGCGCCGGCGAATCCGTTGACCTGCAGGTCCACCAGCCCGGGAAGGATCGTGGGCTGGTCCGGCGTCGGCTCGGTCTCCTCGATGGACGAGATGCGGTCGCCGGAGATCCGCAGCCGCACGGGGCGACCGTCGGCGAGCCGGCCCTCGACGCGCGTCTGCTGCCCCGCTGGGGTCACGTCAGCTCGTCCAGGCCGCTCGCGGCTGCCGCGTCGGCGTGCACCGTCACCGACCGGTGCGTCCGGAGCGCGCTCGCGGGGCAGGCCGGGCCGATGGGTCCGGTCAGGGCGAGCCTCAGCGCGGCCGCCTTGTGCCGGCCGTGCACGGTGACGACGATCGAGTTCGCGCTCAGCAGCGTCGGCACGGTCAAGGTGACCGCCTGGGCCGGCACGTCCTCCAGCCGGGCGAACAACCCCTCGTCGACCTGCTGTTGACGCGAGACCGGGTCGAGTTCGACCACCCGCACGGCGGCCGGGTCGTCGAAGCGGGCGATGTCGGGCTCGTTGAAGGCGATGTGTCCGTTCACGCCGATGCCCATGCAGGTGAGGTCGATCGGGCCCTGCGCCAGCAGAGCGGCGTAGCGGACGGCCTCGGTGACCGGGTCCGCTTCGGGCCGCAGTCGCGTGAACGACCCGAGCCCGGCGACCGCCAACCGCTGCTGCAACCACTGCCCGAACGCCTGGGGATGCGCTTGCGGAAGTCCCACGTACTCGTCCATGTGGAAGGCGTGCACCCGGGACCAGTCGATCGAGGCATCGCGTACCAGCGCCGCGAGCATCTCCTGCTGCGAGGGCGCCGCCGCCAGCACGATCCGGGCGCTGCCACGGGACGCGATCGCGCCACGGATGACGTCTGCGGCGACGCGTGCGGCGCCGGCGCCGGCGCCGGCCGGATCCGCTGTCACGTGCAGGGTCACGTCGTCCGCACTCAGCCCCGCCGGCACGCCCATTCCGTCTCCTCAGGCTCTGCAATCGGTTGCACAGACCCTAACGACGAAGCGTCGGCGGGTCAACACGTTGCGGCAGCGGTCAGGCGGCGGGACCGGTCGAGGCGCGGAGGGTGAGTTCGCCGTCGAGGCGGATCTCCGCGGTCGGCTCACCCGAGCCGCAGCGCTGCAGCAGTTCCACGGCCACGTGCCCCAGTCGCTGCACCGGGGCCGTCACGGTCGTCAGGCGGGGCGTGACGGTACGCGCCAGCAGCACGTCGTCGCAGCCGATCACGCTGCGCTCCTCCGGCACCCGCACCCCCGCGTCGGCGAGTCCGGCCAGGACGCCGCACGCCATCAGGTCGTCGAACGCGAAGGTGGCGGTGCAATCGGTGTCCAGCAGCGCCCTCGCCGCCGCCAGCCCGCCCTCGAAGGACGCCGCGAAGGGCCCGAGGTCGACCAGCGTGACGTCGGACCGGACCGCCCACGCGTGGATCGCGTCGGCCCGCTGGCGCGCCGCCCACGAGGCGGACGGGCCGCGCATCATGGCGACCCGGCGGTGACCCAGCTGCTCCAGGTGCCGGCCGGCGGCCTGCAGGGCGCGCGTGTTGTCGCAGGTCACGCCCGGCAACCCCCGGATCCGCCGGTTGATGACGACGCACGGCAGGTCGTTCACCTTGTCCTTGAGCCCGGACGAGGACCGGGGCGACGCCAGCAGCAGGCCGTCGACCTGGCCGGCGAGGTGACGGATGAGCTGGGGCTCCGCGGCGGCCCTCTCCTCCGTGTCGACGAGCAGCACGGAGGAGTCCAGCTTGTCGGCCGCCTGCTGGATGGCCCGCACCAGGGGCGGGAAGAAGGGGTTGGTGATGTCCGGGACGAGCAGCCCGATCAGGCCCGTCCGCCCGGTCACCAGGCCGCGCGCGGCCTTGTTGGGCTGGTAGCCCACCTCGCGGGCCGCGGCGTGGATGCGTTCCCGGAGCTCGGCGTTCACCACGTGCGGCCGGCTGAAGGCACGCGAGACGGTCGACGCGGACACGCCACACGCCTCTGCGATCGAGTAGATCGTCGGCCGCTTCATTCGGTCCTCCTGTTTCGGGTGTCGCCGCGCTCGCTGAATGTGAAGCGTGCCGCTACTCTAGCCACCGACACGGAATGCAAGCGATTGCACCAGGAGGGGTCGGATGGCGTCTGAGGCCCGGGTCCAACTCGAGAACGTGATCCTGCCCTTCTGGCTGCGCCACGGCGTCGACGAGCGGCGGGGCGGCTTCCACACCTGCTTCGACAACCGCGGCCGCCATCTCGTCTCCACCGACAAGTTCACCTGGTCGCAGGGGCGGTTCGTGTGGCTGCTCGCGCGAGCGGCCCGGCTGGCCACGGACGGACTGCTGGACGTCGACGCCGACCGCCTGGTGGCACTGGCCGAACGCGGTGCCCGGTTCCTCGCCGACCACGTGGTCCGACCCGACGGCACGTGCCACTTCGTGGTCACCGAGGACGGCACCCCCACCCACGGTCCGGCCGGCGAGACGCACAGCGTCTACGCGGACTGCTTCGTGGTGATGGGACTGGCCGAACTGGCCCGCACGACCGGGTCGACGGCGTGGCTGGAGGTCGCCGAGCCGCTGCTGTCCCGGGCGACCGCGGACATCCGGGCGAACCGCGCGGCGACGCCGCCGTACGCCGTCCCCGACGGGCATGTCGCCTTCGGCCCCCGGATGATCCTGCTCAACACCCGCCTGGAGCACGCGCGGGCCCTGCTCCACCTCGACCGGATGACCTCGGGCACGCTGGCCGACCTCGCCGCCGACCGCGACGCCATGCTCCGCCACCGCACGCCCGACGGCACCTTCCGGGAGATGATTCCCGACCTGCCCGACGACACCTCCCTCGTCGCCCGGCACCGGGTCCCCGGGCACGCCCTCGAAGGCGTCTGGGTCGCCCTGGAGGCGGGTGACCTTCTCGGCCAGAGCGACGAGGTCACCGACGCCGAGCTGCTGACCAGCATCGGGGCCCTCTGCGCATCGGCCTGGGACAGCCGGCACGGGGGGCTCTTCCGCTACGTCGACGCCGAGGGCGCCACGGAGCCGCGCGGCACCGGGGGTGACACACCCTACGAGAGGCTGGTCCGTTCGACCTGGAGCACGAAGCTGTGGTGGGTGCACACCGAGGCGGCGTACACCACGGCGCTGGCCGCACGCCGCTACGGCGACCGCGACGCCGGGCGGTGGGCGGAGCTGATCTGGGAGTACACCCTCAGGACGTTCCCCGGCCGGGACGAGGGCGAGGAGTGGGTCCAGATCCGCGACCGCGGCGGACGCCCGCTGGACCAGGTCGTGGCGTTGCCGGTCAAGGACCCCTTCCACATCGCCCGGAACCTCATGCAACTGGTCGAACTCGGTGCCGAGGTGCCCGTTGACAGCCACCGCTGACACCGACATCACCGTCCGCGACGCCCGGGTCCGCTTCCGGGAGATCGCGCTGGACCAGCCGTTCATGATCAGCGGCCGCGCCATCACCTGGTTCACCCTCGCCCTGGTCGACGTGGTCGCCACGAACCGCCGCGGCGAGGCCGCGACCGGCCGGGGCGCCTCGGTGCTCTCCGTCCCGTGGTCATGGCCGACATCGCGGCTGGACGTCAGAGAACGGGACGCCGCCCTGCGCCGCCTCACCGAGCGGTTCGCACACGCCGCGCTGGGTGCCGAGCCGGCCGACCCCGTCGGCACGTGGCTCCGGCTGCACGGGACGGTGGCCGACACCGGTGCCGCCGTCGAGGACGCCCCGATACCCCGGCTGGCGGCGCTGCTGTGCCTCGGCGCGGTCGACAACGCCCTGCACGACGCGTGGGCACGCGCGGCGGGCCGCCCGGCGCACACCATGTACACCAGCGACCACCTCGCCCACGACCTCGGCGCGTGCGTGGATCCGACGTTGGCCGGCCGGTACCCGGGTGAGTTCCTGACCGCACCGCGCCGGCGGCTGCCGGTCCAGCACGTGGTCGGCACCTCCGACCCGCTGCGGCCCGGCGACGCCGGCGGCGGGCGGTCGCTCGAGGAGTGGCTGCGCCGGGACGGCGTACGCCATGTGAAGATCAAGGTGGCGGGTCGCGATCCCGACGCCGACGCGCGGCGGATCGCGGACGTGCATCGGGTGGCATCGGCCCGGACGGCCGACGTGATGCTGTCGGTGGACCCCAACGAGGGCTACCCCGGGCCGGCGGCACTCGGAGCGATGCTGGACGCCCTGGCGGCGACGGCACCCGACGCCTTCCAGGCCGTGGCCTTCGTCGAGCAGCCCTGGCCCCGGGACAGCAGCCCGGATCCGGCCGCCGTGCGGGAGCAGAGCCGGCGCCGGCCCGTACTGATGGACGAGAGCCTGCACGACCCGGCGCAACTTCGCCACGTGCGGAGCGACGGCTGGTCGGGAGTCGTGGTGAAGGCCGGCAAGGGCCAGACGCCCGCCCTGCTCACGTACGCCTTCGCCCGCGCCCGCGGGCTCTTCGTGACGATGCAGGACCTCACGGCGGTGGACGCGGCCCTCGCCCACTCGGCCCGCCTGGCGAGCGTGTTCGACCTCTCCGCCCCGCACCTGGAGTACAACAGCCGCCAGTACGCGCCGACCGGCAACCGCGACCTCGCCGGTCGGCTGCCGGCCCTGGTCACCGTCGACGACGGCGTGATCGTCCTCGACGAACCGACGCCCGGCATCTACTGACGCCGCACCGACCGCGATCCCGAGGAGGACGAAATGACCCGCGTCGCCCTGCTGCCGCCGGACGAGAGACCCAACACCCGTGGCTACGCGGTCGCCATCGGGGCGTGCGCCGGGTTGGACGTCGTCACCCCACCTCCCGCCGCCATGCCGTCGTTCCGGCAGCCGGCGGACACCGCAGCCCTGGCGCGGTGGCTGCGGAAGATCGCCACGGAGGTCGACCACGTCGTCGTCTCCCTGGAGTTGCTCGTCCACGGCGGGCTGATCCCGTCGCGCAACACCGACGACCGGATCGGGCAGGTGCTGCCCCGCCTCGACGTGCTACGCGAGATCGACGTGCCGGTCACCGCCTTCGGCGTGGTGACCCGACTGCCGTCGTACGACAACGCCGCCCGCTCCCGCCAGGAACCGGCCTACTGGGCCACGCACGGGGCGCGGCTCGGCGCGTTGTCGACCCTCTGGGACGCGCACGACCTGGGCGAGGCGACGGCCGAGGCGGTCGCCGCCGCTCGTGGACAGGTGCCCGACGCCTACGTGACCGACCTGGTACGCCGGCGCGCGCGCAACCACGCCGTGCTGCTCGCCGCGCTGGAGATGGCCTCCGACGGGATCCTGGACACCCTCGTGATCTCGTCCGACGACACCGCGCCGCGGGGACTGCCGGCGGCGGAGCGGCGACAGTTGCAGCGCTGGATCGATCGGCTCGGCGTCGACGTCCTCACCTACCCCGGCGCCGACGAGGTGCCCAGCGTGCTCGTGGCGCGCGTGGCTGCCCAGGTCCGGGGAATCGCCCCGAAGATCGCCGTCGACTGCCCGGACGCGGACGGCCTGGACCGGATCGCCCCGTACGAGGACCGGCCCGTGCGGCTCGGCCTCGCCAACCAGGTTCGTGCCCTCGGAGCCGTGGAGGTCGCGGACGCCGACGACGCCGACCTGGTGGTCGTCGTGCACCCGCCCGCGCCGGAGCCCGGCGACTGGGTGCTCGACCCACCCGACGCGTCCGCCGACACCGGCTGGACGGCCGTGGCGGACGCGGTCGCGGCCCACGTCGCCGCGGGGCGCCGGGTGGCCGTGGCGGACATCCGCTTCGCCAACGGCAGCGACCCCCAGTTGCTCGCCGGACTCGACGACCGGGGCCTGCTGGGCCGGCTCGTGTCCTACGGCGGCTGGAACACCGCGGGCAACACCATCGGCACCACCCTCGCCGCCGGTGTCACGCCGGCGCTGTCGGACGCCCCTCGGTCGCAGGACGCCCGCGACCGGTTCCTGGCCCGCAAGATCATCGAGGACGGGCACTACCTGCCGGTCGTGCGGCGACGCCTGCAACAGGAGGCGGCGCGGCGGGGACTGACCGACCCACCGCTCGACGAGCTGCCCGACGTGCACGCGCGGATCACGCGGGATCTGCACCGGTGGGCGACCGGCACCCGGACGCTGTCCGGCTGGACCGTGACGAACGCCCGGCTGCCCTGGTCGTACACCTTCACCGTCGACTTCGACCTGACGCCCCCG
>NZ_JBFAVI010000129.1:0-20421 GCF_040679695.1 Micromonospora sp. NPDC052213 | reverse complement strand
ATCCACGGCGGCTGCTCACCCCTCCTCACGTTCAGACAGAACGATCCTCACGTCCAACCGGATACGCCCAACATCATTTAGTTAGGAGTTGTAAGGCGTGTTTCATGCGCCGGTCGAGCCACTCGGTGATGAAACGCCGGGGGCGGCTCCGGGCCAGACGAGCAGGACGGGACAGGGGGCATGGTCGACGATGAAGCGGCTGGCGGGGCCGATACTGCGAGGCCCGAGGTGGTTACGGCCGCCATCGCGGGCGAGGATGAGCAGGTCGGCGCCCTCGGCGGCGGCCACGACCTCCCGCTCGACGCGGCCGGTGCGCTCAACACGCTTACAGGGACGCCCCAGGCGCTGCGCGGCTTCGGCGAGGAGTCGTTCGGCGGAGGTGGTGGCCAGGTGCTCGACCGCGGTGCCGGGGTCGCGTTCGGGATGGCCACGGCCGAGCAGTCCGGCAAAGGCGCCGTGCGCGGCGCCGGGGGCTTCGGGGCCGGTGACATGCAGCAGCACGATGTCGGCGGCCTCGGGTGCGTGGCTGCGGGCGGCGTCGATGCAGGAGGGCCAGGTGCCCTCGGTGATCCAGGCGATGACTCTCACGGTGATCAGCCTCCGATAACGGTGAGCGAGGCCCACAGTGCCACCACCGCGAGCAGCAGGGCGGCAGGCACGGTGAACAGGCCGAGCCGGGTGAACTCACCGAGCTCGACGTCACTGTCGTGTTCGTGCACGATGCGCCGCCACAGCAGGGTGGCTAGGGAACCGGCGTAGGTGAGGTTGGGTCCGATGTTCACGCCGAGCAGCACCGCGAGGACGGCAGCGGGCCCGGACGGTGCGGTCAGCGGTAGCAGCACCAGCACGGCGGGCAGGTTGTTGATGACGTTCGCCAGCACCGCGGCCAGCACCGCGATAGCGAGCAGGGCCGCAAAGCCGGTGCCGCCGGGGACCAGATGGCCCAGGCCGGTGGCGAGGCCGTTGTCGACGACCGCGCGGACCACGATGCCCAGGGCCAGAACGAAGGCGAGGAACGGGACCGCGGCGGCGCGCACGATGGCGGTGGGCCTGGTGCGGCGCTGCGCCAGAGCACGCACGGCCAGTACGACGGCGCCGGCGAAGGCCGCCCAGGCAGGATTGACTCCGAGCGCGGAGGTCAGGACGAACCCGGCCAGTGTGCAGGCCACGGTGGCCAGGGCGAACACCGGCAGCTCACGGGGTTCGGCGGTGGGTGGGGCCTGGGCTCCGGCGTCCAGGTCGGTGGCGAAGAACCGGCGGAAGACCACGTACTCGGTACCGATGGCGGCCAGCCAGGGCAGGACCATCAGGGCGGCGAAGCGGGTGAAGGTCAGTCCGCTGGCAGCGAACGCGAGCAGGTTCGTGAGGTTGGAGACCGGCAGCAGCAGCGAGGCGGTGTTCGACAGGTGGGTGCAGGCGTAGACGTGCGGTTTGGGCCGGGCACCGAGCCGGGCGGCGGTGGCGAAGACCACCGGGGTGAGGAGCACGATGGTGGCGTCCAGGCTGAGCACCGCGGTGATCACTGATGCGGCTGCGAACACCTGGACCAGCAGGCGGCGCGGGCGACCTGCCGCGGTACGGGCCATCCATGCTCCGCACGCGTGAAACAGGCCCTCGTCGTTGCACAGCTGGGCCAGGACCAGGACGGCGGCGAGGAAGCCGATCACCGGTCCGAGCCGCGCGGCCTCGTCGCGGGCATGGTCCAGCGAGATCGCTCCGGTGGCAATGACCACGCCTGCGGCCGGGACGGCGACGACCGCCTCCGGCCAGCCGAACGGGCGGATAACGGCGCACGCCAGCACCGCCAGGAGCAGAACGACGGAGACAGCCTCCGCCAGCGAGGAATTCACGATCAGGTCTTCTCCGCGATGGTGCGGACTTCGGAGACCTGCCGGGCCGGCACGCTCACCCCCGGCTGCAGCACCCGGTTCCGGCGCAGCCAGCCCACCGAGTGATCGAACAGCGCCTTCGGCCCCTCCGCGTGCGCCGTCCACGCCCGGCCGTGCACGAACGCCCTGAACCGCCGGCCCTGGGCATGGTCCTCGTACGGGTGGTAGCCGTACGCGTCACGGATCTCCCACGCGTGCTCATACGCCGTCTTCAGCCGCTCGGTGTACTCCTTGACGCAGGAGACATCCTCAATCTCCAGCTGCTCGGCCAGACGCTCCACCACCGGCCACGGAACGGCCAGGGAGTCCTCCAGGAACAGCCCGATGTACCTCACCCCGTGCACATCTCAAGCGCGAAGCCGAGACGGTTGTGGTCACCGCGCCGGTTCGCGATCAGCTTCCGGTCCTCGTCGTCGAGGAAGAAGAATCGCTCCAGCTCGGGCCTCGCCGGCTCCTCAGCGAACTTCCCGCACGCCTCATCCTGCTTATCAGTCAGAAATTCCACCGGCATGCGGCGGACGGTAGCCACCCCTCACCAGTGATCGAGGATCTTCCGGCGAACCCCCGGACAAGACCGATCACCTGTGCTAGTGCACTGTCCGTGAACGTTGACGGGGTTGGTGACACGCCGAGTGTCGTCCGTTTGGACGAGGCGGTAGGGGGCTCACACTCGACGGCGGTGGTGGTGCTGCCAAGAGCGGGTTGGGCGGGTTGGCCGGGCCGGTACGGGCACGGCGGTTGACGCGCTGCAAGCCGGCTCACAGGGAGTGACCTCCGGCGCGAAATGCCGCCCGCGCATAGGTAGCCCAATTTCTGGCCGGTCACGGACGCAGCGATGAGTTTTTCCGGCCCGGAGAGTCTGACCAGCGTTGTCGACAACACAGGAGGAACCGTGGCTCAACTACTGAGAGTGCAGAATTTCAACGTGTCGAGTGACGGAATCGGTGCCGGTGAGGACCAGAGCCTCGAGCGTCCGTTCGGCCACGCCGATCCCGAGAGGCTGTTCGCCTGGGCCGGCGCCACGGCGAGCTGGCCCATGCGCACCGCCCCCGGGGGAAGTCGGGGCCTGGACGACTACTTCACGCGGGACTACGCACGCAACGTCGGCGCCGAAATCATGGGCCGCAACAAGTTCGGGCCCCAGCGCGGGCCCTGGAGCGACCATGAGTGGCGCGGCTGGTGGGGTGACGAGCCTCCGTTCCGCACCCCGGTGTTCGTCATGACCCACCACAAACGTCCTTCGATCACGCTCTCCGACACCACGTTTCACTTCGTCGACGGCGATCCGGCCACGGTCCTCGAGCAGGCGCGGGAGGCGGCGCAGGGCAGGGACATCCGGCTCGGCGGTGGGGTAACCACCATCCGGCAGTTCCTCGACGCGGACCTCGTCGACACCATGCATGTGGCGGTTTCGCCGGTGAAGCTCGGGTCCGGACTACGACTCTGGGAGTCCCCCGATGAGCTGCTCGACCGGTTCCATCTCGAGGTCGTGCCCAGCCCGAGCGGTGTGACACACCACCTGTTCTGGCGAAAGTGACACCGATGGCCGACTCGGGGATGCCAGCACGGCCGATGCGGGCGTACCAGTAAACGATCACGTGGTTGCGGGCGAGTTGCCGACACAGGCTGCGGTACCGCCCGCAACTATCGAACAGCCGACTGGGCGGCGCCTGCTTGGCTGCTCTGCGGTCCCGTTCGAGGGCAGCGTCCAGCTGAACAGGCGCGGATACGGCCCGCCGCGCACCACGATCTGCCGCTGCCGCTGCCGCAGCCCCGCCTGATCCGCGAGCGTGACGACCACAGAGGCCACGGGCGGCTTTCATGCCGCAAGGACGAACGGCACGACTCCGTCGAACCGACTACGCGCCCTGCTCGACGGCGACGGAATCGGGCGTCGAGGGCGGCAGCCCGTCGTCGGACGGGTGCCTACTGTTCCCTCGTGGCGGGAACGACTTCTACGTGGTGAGGTGACCGCAGCGGCCACGGCAGGGTGTGGTGACGGTGTTGTGAGCAGGTGGTGCGGTGGTGGCTGGGCAGAGGGCGGGCGGGCCATGCCCGACCGGGAACGGGGGGCCAGTGGGCGCGGCGAGGCGGACATCGCTCCGGCGGTGGGCCGGCGTGCCCCGGTGGGTTCGGGTCGTCGCGATCGCCGCCGTCTGCCTCTTCGCGTACGGCGGGATCGTCCACCTGGGCGACCTGCTCGGCATCCGGCCGGGTGGTCCAAGCCACTCCATCCCCACCTGGCTGACGCTGTACTTCACCTCGCTGACCGTGTTCGATCCGCTCGCCGCGCTGTTGCTGGTGCTGCGCCGGATCGAAGGGCTGCTGCTCGGCTGTGTCATGTTGGGCAGCGACGCGGCGGCGAATGGGTACGCCAACGACGTGCTGGACACCGCGCCGGGGATCACGCCCGGCCGGATCGGGCATGCGGTGATCACGGCACTCGCGGTCGCCCTGATCGCGGCGGCGCCCCGGATCGCCCCCTGGCTGCACCGGCCACGACGTGCTGGCGAGTGCGCTATCCATGAACGTCGTCGGGTCTGATCGGACAGGCGGCTGTGGTGTGGGGTCGGCCCCAGCGTTGTCGGCGTTCGCTGCCCGTGTCCCCATCAGTGGTCCACCGATGCCACCCGACCCGGCGACACCCCCGGATCTCCCGAACGACAGGGGCAGTGAGTCATACCGGGCGGGGCGGCCGAAAAGTCCCCGGCTGGAAACGATCAAAAGGTGACGGGGCAGTAGTGGCTGCCCACCCCGGGTGTTGGCTCCTCGCCGGGTGCCGGCAACACTCCGCCCGCCGGATAGGTTCACCCGGCACCAGCGCCAGCCTGTGAACCGTTTTCCCGCGACCTGCGGATAACAGGTGATGAATCCCGGCTCCGCGGAAGGTCGTGCATGAACCGTTTCAGACGAGTGAAGGCTGTCGACGTCGGCACGTTGACGGATGGGGCAGTCATCGAGCGATCCATCCGGGATTCTGAGAGCTTCGCGGTGATCTTCGACCGGCACGCCCCGTACATCCACCGCTACCTGGCGAGGCGGCTTGGTGCCGGGGTCGCGGACGACCTGGCCGCCGAGACGTTCCTGGTGGCGTTCCGTCGCCGGGAGCGGTACGACACCGCCCGTCCGGACGCCCGGCCATGGCTCTACGGAATCGCGACCAACATCGTCAGCCAGCACCGACGCGAGGAGGAGCGCGAGTACCGGCTGCGGCAGGCGTACGTTCCCGCGACAAGCGAGGTGTCGCACGACGACCGTGTCGCCACTGTGGTCACCGCGCAGTCGCTGCGCCGAATGCTGTTCGGCGCCCTGGCCGAGCTTTCCACCGGCGACCGGGATGTGCTGCTCCTGATCGCCTGGGAGGAGTTGACCTACGACGAGGCGGCCGCCGCGCTCGGGATTCCGGTGGGCACCGTGCGATCACGACTCAACCGCGCCCGCAGGCTGCTCCGCGACGCGCTGGGCGGCGATTCCACCATCACGATCGAGGAGGCAATGAGCAATGGATGACCTGCGACTGCTCCAGCAAATCGGCCAGGAGACCCCGCCGGCCACCCCCGAACAGTTGGCCTCGGCCCGCGGCCGGCTTCTGGCCGCGATGACCGCCACGTCCCCTGCTCCCACGACGATTCGCCGCTCGAACCGGCGGAGCTGGCGACTCGTGCTCAGCGGGATGGTGGCGGCGGGCGTCGCGGCGGCGGTCACCTCGGTGGTCGTGCTCGCTCCGGATCAGTTCGGCGGTGACGCGCCGGTTGCCAGGGCCGATGCCAGCCACGTGCTGCGGAACGCGGCGGCCGTTTCGCTCCGGATGCCTGACCTCACCCCCCGATCCGACCAGCTCATCTACCAGCGCACTCAGAACCGCCAGTCGACCCGTGAGAGCTGGATGTCGGTGGACGGGACCCGAGACGGACTGGTCAGAGAGACTTCCGCTGCCGGCACCACGGAGACGGTCATTCCGGGCTGCCGGAACGGGCGGATGGCCGCGGTGAAGGGCGGCCAGGTGGTTCCGGGCCGGACCGAGCAGTGCACCCCGGAACCGGCGTACCGCTCCGACCTGCCTACCGACGCGGCTGCCATGCGGACCTACCTGGCCGGGCACCGCAGCGGCGAAGCCGGTGACGTGAATGCCGCCGGCAAGGACGTGCTCTTCCTCGCCGAGAGCTATCTACGACCGCAGACGCGGGCGGCGCTGTACGAAGCCGCGGCGGCGGTCCCGGGTCTACGCGCCGTCGAGAACGTCACGGATGGCGCGGGCCGGCCGGGCATTGGAATCGCCTGGCCATCCACGAACGGAGCGGAGCAGATGGTCCTCGTCTTCCACCGCGAGACCTATGCCTACCTCGGCACCTCGCGATACACGGCGGTGATCGCCCACACCGTCGTCGACGAAGTCGGTCAGACCGGCTGACCTTCAGTACCACCCGGGCGGGCCGCCCGGCGCGGCCCGCCATCGGTGCCCGGCTGGTATCCCAGGTCCAGCGGTTCCGGCCGGGTCAGTGCGTAGAACGACCGGCGGCCCTCGGTCCGGTAGTCGATCAGCCCGCAGTCACGAAGACACGCCAGGTGCTTCGACACCGTCCCCAGAGTGCAACCAGTCGCCATGAGGCGATGACAGCACCCAGGAAGGATGCTTCCTGATCGTCTACCCTGTCCCGATGCTCGCCGGACTGGAAGAGATCGACTGGGCGACCTACGAGGGTGCCTACGGCCCCGCCGAGGAAGCCCCGCACATCCTGCGCGCCATCGCCTCACCCGATCCGGAGACCGCCCGCGAAGGCCGCTACGAGTTCGCCTCCTCGCTGTGGCACCAGGGCACGGTCTACCCGGTGACGGTGATGGCCGTACCGTTCCTGGTCGAGCTGGCCACCACACCGGGAGTGCACCAGCGACCCGACCTGCTCCACGTGCTCGGCGCGCTCTGCGACCCCGAACAGAGCGACGGCGACGACCAGCCGGCGGTGCGGGCGGCCGTCGCCGAGCACAGCGACGTGCTGCTGTCCCAGCTGGCGGACGTGGACCCGGAGGTACGCGAGTGCGCCGCCTACGCGCTCGCGCGCTGCGGTCGGCACACCGGGCAGGCGCTGGCGGAGCGCTGGGCGCTCGAAGAGGACGCGCGGGTGCGTGCCTCTCTGCTGCTGGGCATCGCCCTGCACGATCCGGCCGGGTGCGCCGACCGGTTGCGGTCGGCCGCGAAGTCGGAGCCCTCCCCGGTACCGGCGGCGGCCGCGCTCGCGCTGGCCCGGGCCGGGCTGCCCGTCCCCGCGGAGACCATCGCCCCGATCGCGGCGGCGTTCGCCAGCGACGACGAGTGGCGTAGCCCCTGGCAGGGGCACGCCGACGCACTATCGGAGGTGCTGGACCGGGTCGACGCCGCCACGGCGAACGCGATCACCGCGGCATTGACGGACGGCGCGCCGGGCCCGAGCGGCCCGTCACGGCGCACCCGCGGCGCGGGCGCCACCCCGACGGCTCGGATCCGTGCCGCCAACGCCATGACCGATCGCTTCCGGAGCCGGCGCTCGGCGCCGGCCGACCTGATGCCGCGCCTGAGGGCGCTGCTGACCGACGCCGACGCCGACGTCCGGGCAGCGGCCGTGCAGGCCGCGGCCCACGCGGGAGTGCCGGCGGCGGCCGTCGCGAGCGTACTGGCGAGCATCGCCGGCGGCGGTGACGACGACGGCCGCGGACCGGCGGGCACCGCCCTGAACACCCTCATCCGCCTCGGTGATCACCGGTGGCGGGAACCCGTGCTGAGCGCGTGGGCCGCCGGGCGGGACCCGGGCGCGATGTACGTGCTGGCCGACTACAGGCCCGCGTTCGACCCGGACGTCTTCGTGGCGCTGCGGCGTCGGCTCGCGGCGCAGCTCGCCGCGGGTCTCACCGGCAACCCGGTCATCCAGCTGGTGTCGTTGGTGCATTCTTGGGGGCCAGCCGCGGCCGACGCGGTTCCCGATCTCCTCGCCGCCCTGCCCGCCGCGCCGTGGGTGGCGCCGGCCGCGCTTGCCGAGATCGGGCCAGTCGCGTTGGACGCCGTGCCAGCGCTGCGCGAGGCCGCCCACACCGGCCAGGTACGGGCGGGCCATGCGGTGTGGCGCCTCACCGGCGATGCCGGACCGCTCGTCTCGGCGGCTTCTGCCCGGCTGGCCTCGTCCCGGTCGAACCTGGCCTGGGAACTGGACCTCGTCGCGGACGCCGGGCCGTCCGCCGCGCCCCTCGTTCCGGCGCTGCGTGGCCGGTTGACCGGTGTGCCAGGGAAGACGTACCCCGAGCGCGATGAGCAGATCGCCGCCGCGCGGCTGGTGTGGCGGGCGACCGGCGCTGCGGCCGAGGTGCTGCCGACCGTGGCGGCCGTGCTCGGCGCCGGTGACGTCCCGGTCCGGTCCGCCGCGAAGCTGGCCGCTGAGATGGCACCCGTGGCCGGTGCCGAACTGGCGCGTGGGCTGCGGGAGGCGCTCGGCAACGAGTACGGTCGCGTCGACGCCGCCCGTGCGCTCTGGCGGCACGGCACCGCTGTCGGCGACCTCGTCGACCCGCTGCTCACGGCCGTCGCCGACCCGTACGGCGACAAGGGGGCGCTTGCCCTGCTGGTGGAGATGGGCGGGGTCGACGCGGTGCCGGGGCTGGTCGAGTTGGCCGACCGCGACGAGCGGGTGGTCACGTACGGCTCCTACGACGAGACCGTGTGGTTGGACGACCGCCTGCGACGTGATCTGTACACGGCCGTCGCCACGCTGAGTTCGTCGGCCGAACCCGGCTGACCGTGCCCGGCCGGCGGCTGCACGCGGGCTGGTGCGTCCGGGCCGGCGACGCGGTGTATCTCGACGTCGCGGCGGCGGGCGCGTGGATCACCCACCCGGACTTCCATGTGGTGAAGTGACCGCAGCGGCCACGGCAGGGTGTGGTGACGGTGTTCTGAGCAGGTGGTGCGGTGGTGGCTGGGCAAGAAGACAACCCGCTGCCAACGGAGGGGCGCCGCCCGGTCGTCAGCGGGCTGCCCGGCGGCGACGCGCCCTGGACTGGCCGTACACCCACAGCACCAGCGCGACAACGCCCCAGAGGACGATCGCCCAACTTGTCGGTGGAGTCCAGGCTGACAGCCAGCCCGCACTGTCCGCCGTGCTCAGCGGAGCACGCGGCTGCACCGATATGGCCGCGACGGCGAAGCCGACCGCCGCAAGGCCGCACAGCACCGGCACCACCGCGCGGCGGAACACGACTGCGGTGAGCAGAGCCGTCACCAGCCACAGGGATGCCCCGGACAGGACAGCGGCGGTGGTGGTGGCGTGGTCGGTCGGAGAGGGTTGCTCACCGAAGAATGCCGCGGAGGCGATGAGGCCCGTGTACAGGGACCATGCGGCGCCGGGCAGCGCCAGGATCAGCATCAACCAGGGGTACGCCCAGTGGCCTGATTCGGGGGGAGGGGAAGAGCCCGCAACGGCACCGTCGTGCTGCTCGCCATCCCCTGCGTCGGTCATGCCCTGATCCTGGCCCGGCGCGCGCCAGGTCGCCTGAGTTACGGTACTCAACCCGCTGGCCCTCGTCAGGGAGCAAGACGTGGTTCCTCGGGCTCGTTACGACGATCGCGGTGCGTGTCCCGGCTGCTCCTGAGCTTGTCGTTCGGTCGAGAGGCCGCTCACCCGCCTCACGTTCGGATCGAATGATCCTCACGTCCACCTGATACGCCCAAGCTTGTTTCGTTGGGACCTCTCGGGTTGGTTCCCCGCCCGGCAGCCGTCACATCGGCGGCGGCGCCGGCCCGGTTCCGTCGCCTCGCGAGGACGATCGACCCCACCAGCAGCAGCACGAGCCACAGCAACACCAGCCCGGGAACGAGCGACCGCCAGATGGGCCACACCGGCTCGGCGAGCCCGTCCGTGGCCAGGTCCGCCCAGGTGAGGCCGACCCCTGGGAGCAATCCGACCGTCACCAGTGTGCCGACCAGCAGGGGTACGGGCGACCGTCGCCGCGCCACCGGCCAGAACAGCGCCGCGCCGGCGGCGGCACCGAGGAGGGTGCCGATGACCGTGGTGGCGAGGAAGCCCTCGGGGGCGGCCGGTGCGACCCTCAGCGTCGACCCGTACGCCCGGTGGGTGAGCGTGACCGTCAGGCCCTCATTCTCGGCCCGCCAGCCGTCGCACGGGGCGCCCGGCACGCGGCGGAGGCTCTGCCAGCCCCGCGATGCGGCGTTGCGCCGCAGCTGTTCGGAGAGCGAGCAGTCGACGCGGACACCGTAGTGGAACACGGCGTGACCGGAGCCGAAGTCGTCGGTGGCCAGGAACACGCCGTACCGGAAGCCGCGTTGGAACGCCGAGCTGTCTGGCTCGGTTCCGGGGAGCAGCTCTGCCGCCACGCTGCGGGCCCGCTCGGGGCTGAGCGGTACGGTGCCCCGGCCGCCGTACCAGGAGCCGACGCACAGGCCGACCGTGCCCAGCAGCACCGCGCCGAGCAGCAGCAGCGCGACGAACCGCAGACGATGTCCCACCGGCCCTCCTGTCACGGTGCGGCACAGCGTAGCCCTTGCCGTCTATCCGTGGTGGCCTGCGTGACAGAGTTCAGCGCGGCCAGCGGAGGGGGCCGGGGCGGACCGACCAGAGGACGCGGCGCCACCAGGGGCGGGCGGCGCGCAGCGCTGTGACGTAGTCGTTGGCGATCGTGCCGGCCCGGGTGGCCTGCTCGGGCGTGACCGTGCCCGGGGCGAAGGCCGCCTGGTTGAGCAGGTCGGCCAGCTCGTCCACCTGGGCGTCAAGCTTCCCGCCACCTGTCGTGGTGCGCGGCGGGCCGGTGTCTGCCGGTGCGGGACCGGCGGTGCCGACCGGATCGGCCGGGGCCCCGGAGATTCCGGCCCGGCCGTCGGTGAGGGCCCGGCGGGCGTGGGCGGCGACTTCGGTGGCGGCCAGGTCCCCGCCGACCGGTCGGCCGGCCAGCCGCAGCGCGTCGGTGAGCTCCCGCCAGGCGCCCGCGATGCGCTGGCCGGGGTCGCCCCGCTCCAGCCGTGCCCGGGTCTGCGCCCGGCGCATCGCCAGCAGGGCGAGCAGTGCCGTCACGACCAGGAGCAGGGTGCCGCCGGTACCGCCGCCGACGAGCAGCGCCGTGGACGGCCCGGCGTCGGTCGGCTTGCCCGGCGCGGCCACCGGCTCCGGCGGGGCGGTCGGTTCGACCGTCGGCTCCGGCACCTCCGACGGGGGCGGTTCGTCGGGGGTCGGGCGGAAGTCCTCCTCCACCGGGCGCGGTTCCTCGTCGGGTCGGGGCAGCGGGTCGAACGGCACCCAGCCGAGCCCGTCGAAGAGGACCTCCGGCCAGGCGTAGGCGTCGCCGGCCCGGACGGGGCCGTCGCCGGTGGCCCGGAAGCCGACCACCACCCGGGTCGGCAGCCCGGCCAGCCTGCCCAGCACGGCGAACGCGGCCGCGAACTGCTCGGAGGTGCCGCGCTGGCCGCCGGCGTCGCGCGGTCCGAAGAGGAAGAAGTTCAGGTTCGGGTACGCATGTCCGCTCGGCGCGTCCGCGACGAGGCGGTAGTGCTCGGCGAGGAACTGCTCCACGGCGGCTGCCCGCGCGTACGGGGCGCCGTTGGACTCGGCGAGCTGGGTGGCGAGCCGGCGCAGCGGTTCGGGCACCCCGTCGGCGACCCGCAGCACCCGGGCCACCTCGTCGCCGGCCGGCACGTCCGCCGTGCTGAGCAGGTTTCCGTCCGGCGTCTCCACGGCCGAGGTCACGGTGTAGCGCAGGCCCGGCGTCAGCCCCTCCGGCCGGATCAGCGTCCCGGTCGTCGGGTCGTACGCCACCCGCGCCCCGGTGACCTCGCGCGGTGTGGCGACGGCGGGCAGCAGCCGGCCGCTGAGTTCGGCGACGGTGATCTCCTGTCGTACCGTTCGCACGGTGCTGTCCGGCGCGGGTGCCGTCGCGGGCAGGATCCGTCCGGCGTTGCGGTACGTCGCGCCGACCCGCCAGGTCACGCCGTCGTAGTCGCTGAGCACGGCCAGCCGGATCGGCGCCGGCCGGCCGCCGGTGTCCGGCCCGGTGCCGGAGTCGGGGGCGGGGTCGGGCGCCCCGGTCGGCGCGGGCGCGTCCGGGGAGTCGGTGCGGACGTCGAGCAGCTTCTGTCCGGGGTTGAGCGCCCACCCGGAGATGCGGATGAGGGGGCTCTCGTCGAGCGCGTCCACCTGCGGCGGCTCGACGTACCGGCGCGGGTCCACCGGCCGGCCGTCGACCTGGCCGGCGAGCGCCGGGCCGAGCAGGGCGGCCAGGCCGACGACCACCGCCAGCCCGGCGGCGGAGGCGGCGGCGAGTCGGGTCCGCACGGCGGCGCGGACCGCGGGCGTCAGCCCGGCGGTCGGGTCGCCGCCGGCCGTTGCCGAGCTGCCCGGCGGTACCGCCTGGCCGAGCACCGCCACGGCCACGAAGGCCAGGGTGGGCCCGATCGCCGGGTCGGCGTTCGGGCCGACCACGTAGAGCGCGGCGGCGTAGAGCAGCACCGGCGGCAGGTAGCCGAGCAGCACCCGGCCGGCCCGCAGCGCCACCTCCGCCGCGGCGAGCCCGGCCAGCCAGGCGGCGACCAGCGGCACCAGCACCGTGTCCGGGGTCGGCTCGACCGGGATCATCGCCGTCAGCAGCCGGGGGATGCCGTTCGTGGCGGCGTCCGCGGTCACCTCGGCGAGACCGCCGGGCAGCTCGGCCCGGGTCGCGGTCAGCCGCAGCGACCAGGCCGTCCAGCCGGCCAGCGCGGTCACCGAGACCGGCGCGACCAGCCACGACGGCAGCCGGCGGGCCGCCACGCTGACCAGCACTGAACCGATCGCGGCACCGAGCACCAGCCGGGTCAGCAGTGGGCCGGCGTAGACCCGGCCGAGCACCGCGCCGGCCAGGCCGATCATCGCGATCAGCGCCAGCGGCACCGGCACGGCCCGCAGCGCCCGCAGCACTGCCCGCCCCGGCCCGGCGGTCCCGCTGCCGCCAGCGCCGTCCCGGTCCGGCCCGGCGCTGCCCGTATCCTGGCCGTTGCTGCCCGTGGCCTGGCCGCCGCTGTCGGCCGGCGGCGGCGCCGCCGTGCCGTCGCGGACCCCGCCGGTCGCCCTCACCATCTGCGCACCCCGTCCCACTCGGCGGCGAACGCGGCGCCGTCCGGGGCGTCGATCACCACCAGGCCGGCCGCGTCCGACGGCGCTGGCTCCGCCGCCCCGAAGATCCCCACCACCACCGACGGGTACGCGGCGCGCAGCGCGCCCACCGCACCCAGGTCGCCCCGGCCGCCCGGGCCGGTGAGGAAGACGAGTGTGTCGCCGAGCCGTTCCCGCCGCAGTCGTGCGGTGGCGGGCTGGAGGACGTCGTCGTCGGCGAGTTGTGCCGCCGCGAGCCGGTCCAGCGGCCCGCCGCCGTGCCCCGTCTCGTCGCCCGTGGTGTCCGGTCCGGACGGTTCCGGGGCGACCATCAGCAGCGCCACCGGCAGGTCCTCGCGGACGGCGGCGGTCACCACCGAGGCGGCGGCCTCGCACGCCGACTCGAACGACTCGGCCACCCCGTCGACCCGCTCGGGGTGGGCGGCGGCGCGGTTGTCCAGCAGCACCACGATCCGGGGCAGGCTGGTGTCGACGTTCTCCCGCACCATCAGCTCGCCAACCCGGGCGCTGGTGCGCCAGTGCACCCGGCGCAGCTCGTCACCGACCACGTACTCGCGCAGCGAGTCGAAGGTGATCGACCCGTGCGGCACCTTGTCTACCCGGCCGTCCAGGCTGCGTCCCGCCCCCGTCGGCACCGCGTGCAGCGGATGGATGCGCGGGTGCACCCAGACCGGCACCGTGCCGCCGTACGGGCGGGCCAGCGCCACCAGGCCCAGCGGGTCGCGTCGGGTCACCCGCAGCGGCCCGACCGGCACCACGCCGCGGCGGGAGGTCGGCACGTCGTAGCGGACCGTGGTGTCGCGGCCCGGTCGCAGCCGCAGCAGCGGCACCGGGACCGACCGGTTCCCGCACCGGTCCTCGGCCACCAGGCTCGCCGCCGGCAGCCGGCCGGCGTTGCGTACGGTCAGCGTCATCGCGGCCGGCTCGCCCCGCGCCACCCGGTCGGGGTCCGCGCTGCGGGTCACCTCCAGCCGGGGCCGCCAGGCCGCGGTCGCCAGGGCGTAGCCGACGGCGGTGCCGGCCGCCGCGCCGAGCAGCGTCAGCTCGGGGTACGCGAAGCGGAAGCCGGCGCCGAGCAGCACGACGGCGGCGACGAGCAGCCCGACGCCTCGGGCGGTGAGCGCGGACACCGGCGTTGCCGGTCAGCCCTGGACCGGGGCGGGCTGGCCCGAGGGGAGCGGCACCGGCACCGAGGCGACCGCCTGGCGCAGCACCTCGGCGGCGGTCACCCCGCGCACCTGCGCGTCGGGGGTGAGCAGCAGCCGGTGCGCGAAGACCGGCTCGGTCAGCGCCTTGAGGTCCTCCGGCATGATCCAGCCGCGCCCGTCGATCAGCGCGTACGCGCACGCCGCCCTGGTCAGGGCGATCACGCCCCGGGGGCTGACCCCGACGCGTACCTGCGGGTGGGCGCGGGTGGCCGCGGCCAGCCGCACCGCGTACGTGTAGAGCGGCTCGGCGATGTGGACCCGGCGGGCCATGCGGACCATCTCCCCGACGGTGGCCGTGTCGGTGACCGCGGTGAGCGCCTCGGGGGAGCGGACCGTCGCGCCGCGCAGCACCTCCACCTCGACCGCCTCGTCGGGGTAGCCGACGGAGAGCTTCACCAGGAACCGGTCGAGCTGGGCCTCGGGCAGCCGGTAGGTGCCGTCCATCTCCACCGGGTTCTGGGTGGCCACCACCAGGAACGGCTGCGGCACCGGGTGCCGGACGCCGTCGACGGTGACGGTGCGTTCCTCCATCACCTCCAGCAGCGCCGACTGCGTCTTCGGCGAGGCCCGGTTGATCTCGTCGGCGATGACGATGTTGGCGAACACCGGCCCCGGGTGGAACTCGAAGCCCCGGGTGGCCTGGTTGAAGATGGTCACCCCGGACACGTCCGAGGGGAGCAGGTCGGGGGTGAACTGGATGCGCCGCCACTGCCCCTTCACGGTGGCGGCGATGGCCCGGGCCAGGGTGGTCTTGCCGACCCCGGGCACGTCCTCCAGCAGCACGTGTCCCTGCGCGAAGAGCGCGGTGAGCGCCAACCGGACCACCTGTGGCTTGCCCAGCACGACCGCGTTGACGTTCTCGGCCAGCCGGGCGGCGAGGGCGGCGAAGCCCTGCACCTCCGGCTGGGTGAGCGGCTCGTGGGTGTTCACGGTCGGTGGTGCTCCTTGCCTGGGTGGTCAGCAGTTGGGCAGGACGTTGATGTTGTCGCCGCCCTCGAGGTTGAGCCAGGCCCAGGGGATGTAGTTGCGTCCCTTGTAGTCGACCTGCACCCACCAGGTGCTCTGCTTCTGGTTGTTGTAGATCCAGGAGTCGACGTTCTCGCCCGACTTCTTGCAGTACGCCTTGAGCCGGGTGCCGGGCTCCGCCCAGCCGACCTGCCGGTTGTTGTCCTGCCGCGGGACCGAGAAGATCTCATTGCCGTTGCGGCCGTCGACGTCGGAGTTGCAGTACGTCCGCTGGTCGCCGTCGGGGCCGTTGTTGCAGGTGGCGATCCCGTAGAGGGCGTCGGTGGCCTGGGCACGGCTGGCGGTGCCCTTGCCGGCGGCGTTGCTCGCGGTCACGGTGAAGGTGTACGCCGTGCCCGGGGTCAGGCCCGTCATCGTGATGCCGGAGCAGGTTCCGGTCTTTGTCGGCTCGCCGTTCGTGCTCAGCGAGCAGGTCGCCTTGCCGCCGCCGGCGTCCACGGTGAACGTCACCGTCGCCGAGGTGGCGGTCGCCGACGAGCCGGTCACGGTGACGCGGGGCTCGGCGACCGTGCGGGCGGTGGCGGTGGCCTCCGGGCCGGGACCGGCCTCGTTGACCGCCTTCACCTTCACGGTGACGTTCTGGCCGTTGCCCAGCCCGTCCACGGTGGCCCGGGTGTCGGTCACCTCGCTGGTGCGCCCACCCACGTCCATCAGGTACTTCGTGACCGGGCGGCCGTTCGCCGCGGCCGGCGACCACTGCACGGCGACCGTGCCCGGCCGGTCGGCGACCGTGGTCGCCCGCAGGTCGGCGGGCCGGTCCGGCGCCGCGTACGGCACGACGGTGTTGCTCACCGGGGAGGCCGCCGAGCCGGCGCCGCGGTCGTTGACGGCGACGACGGTGAACGCGTACTGCGTGCCGTACTCCAGCTCACCGGCGGGCACCACCAGTTCCGTCTTGCGGGACTCGCCGGCCGGTGCGTTGGTGCCCGCCGAGGTGGCTGTGACCACGTACTTCGCGATCGTGTTGCCCTGCCCGTTCGCCGCCGGCCACTTGACCAGCACCGTGCCGTCCGGCCGTTCCTGGGCGGTGACGCTGGCCGGCGGGTCGGGCACCGCGGCGGTCGGCGTCACCGGGTTGCTGGTCCGCGCCGGGCCGTCGCCCTTGGCATTGACCGCGTGCACCGAGAACCGGTACGTCTCGCCGTTGGTCAGGCCCTTGATCTCCACGGCCCGCTGGTTGGCGCCCACCTGCACCCGCTGGCCGGCACCCTCCACCACGTACCGGGTGATCTCCGCGCCGTTGGTCGGGGCCGGCCGCCAGCTCACCCGGGCCTGCGCGTTGCCGGCGGCGGCGGTCACGCTGCGCGGCGCGCCCGGCTTGCCGACCTTGGGCTTCTTCGGCGGGGGCGGCGGCGCGGGAGCCGGCGGCGGGTCGCCGCCGAGCACGTCGTTGGCGTACTTGTCGACCTCGCGGACCTGGTGCTTGTCGTCCACCACCCGGGCGGTCGCCGAGTCGGGGGCGTTGACGAAGAGGTGGTTCTCCCGCACCTCCAGCTCCAGCGGCCCCGTCCCCTTGCCGCGGATGGTGTCGACCAGTTGGCCGTTCGCGTCGAAGGCGTAGACCGTGCCCGACGCCTCGTCGGCGCAGTAGAACCGGCCGGCCCACGCCACCGCCGGGCTGAGCCGGTCGCCCGTGCCCGGCACGGTGAACGCGCGCACCTCGCCGCCGTCGCCGACCACGTGTACCCGCCGCTCGCCGGGCACCGTCACCGGCACCGCCGGTCCGCTGGTCCGCGCCGGTAGCGCGCCCGGGGCGCTCATCGTCAGCCGGGTCGACCGGACCTGGCCCCGCTGCACGGTGACCAGCGCGCCGGCGGTGCGGTCGAGCACCGCGACGCCGTCGTCCAGGGTGGAGACGACCAGCTCGTGACTGGCCTCCGCGACGTCGTACGTCTCGACCTGCTTCGGGCTGAGGCCGGCCCCGGCGGCGGCCGAGGCGGGCGCGGAGGGCAGCGCGGCGGCGGTGATCGCCGAGACGGTGCCCTCGCTGGGCACCGCGATCCAGAGCCGGCCCTCGCCGTCGAAGGACCCGCCGGTGATGCCCGGCGGGTAGCGCACGGGCTCGCCGACCGGCGTCAGGGACCGCGGGTCGAGCTGCCGGACGATGCCCTGCACGGCGTCGACGACGAACGCCGCGTCCTCGTGCAGGGCGACGCTGACCCCGAGGCCCGGGGTGGTGCGGGTGGTCGCGGTGATCTGCAGGGTGGCCAGGTCCAGCGAGCTGACCTGGCCGGTGTTCAGGTCCCGCAGGATCAGCAGCCGGTCGGTCTGGGTGACCTGCATCGGGTGCCGGCGGGCGGCCGGGATCTCGACCCGGGTGTCGACCCGCGCGGTGACCCCGTTGACCCGGGCCATCTCGCTGCGGGCGGTGCTCCACAGCCAGGAACTCGCGTCGTAGCTCGCCACCGCGTTGTCCGCCGCGCCGAGACCGAGGACGGTCAGCCCCATCGCGGCCAGCAGCGCCCCCACCGTCCCGATGGTGACCAGACCGCCCCGCATCCGGCGGGAGCGGGGACGCGGACCGCCGGCGTTCGCGGCGTCGTCGATGGTGGCCACTACCGGCTGCCTCCCATGTCGTCCTGGCAGGTGGCGCGCCCTGACCGGCGACCCTCCCCTGAGCCGGGTGCCATCATATGGCCCGGCCGGGGGCGGGGGAACCCGCGCTGTCCCGCTGTGGACACCGAGCGTGCGCGCCGCGCCGGGGGTCAGCCTCAGGTCGCCGGCGTGTCGCCCTCCCGCTCGGTGCAGACCTGCCCCGACGTGGCGAACGAGTCCGTCGAGTAGACCGCCAGCACCGTGAAGCAGTAGTCCACCCGCGAGTTGAGCCCGTTGACCGTGTAGCGGGTCTGGCCGGGGTCCACCGTGGCCATCACGCCCAGCTTCTGCCCGGCCCGGCCGCCGGCAACCATGAACGGCACGCCGCCGCGCGCCGGGTCCGTCCAGCTCAGGGTGATCGTCGCCGAGTCGTCCCGCAGCGTCAGGTCGCCCGGCGGCGGGCCGGCCGCGTTCGGCGAGGCCGCTGCGGTCGCCGGCGCGGCCGGTGTGGCGGGCCCGGCCGGCGGCGCCGCCTCCCGGCTGAGCACCAGCACGCCCACCCCGACGAGCGCCGCCAGGGCCAGGACCGCGACGACCACGGCGACGACCACCGCCGTCCGGCTCCGGCCGCGCTCCTCGGGCTCCGCGACCATCGGGTACGCCGCCGGCGGCGGGAAGGCCGGCACATGGTGGGCCGGCCCGGGCGCGGTGGACGGCGACGGCACCTCCTTCATGGGGAACGTCTCGTCGATGTCGAGGTACGCCGGCGCCTGCTCTCCGGTGCCCTGCTCCCGCTCCGGCGCGGGTTCCTGGTCCGGCTCGTCCTCGACGTCCTGGTCGCGGTCGCCCCCGGTGGCCGGCGGCCCGGTCAGCGCCTGCGGGGGAGCCGTGCTGCTCCACGGCGGCGCGGTCATGCTCCACGGCGGCGCCGGCGCCCCGCTCACGGGAGGCGAGGGCTGCGGTGGTGCGCTGACGGGCGGATACCCGGGAGGCGCGCTGACCGGCGGTCCGCTGATCGGTGGCGCGCTGACCGGGGGAACCGGCGGTGCGCTGATCGGCGGCGTCGGCGGTGCGCTGACCGGCGGCGGGGCCACCGGTGGGGGTGGCAGCGGTGGGGCGGTGACCGGCACGCGCGGCGGCGGGGGAATCACCGGAGGGGCCGGGATCGTCTGCCGCGGGGCCGCGGGCGGCGCACTGACCGGCGGCGGGGGCGGGCTGACCGCTCGGACCGGCCCGGGCGGTGCGCTGACCGGGGGCGCGGGCGGCGCGCTCACCGGCGGCGCACTGACACGTGGTGCGCTGACGGGGGGCGCGGGCGGCACGGCGACCTGCGGCGCAGGCGGTGCGCTCACCGGGGGCGAGCTGACGGGGGGCGCACTCACGGGGGTCGCGCTGACCGGAGCTGTGGGCGGGGCGCTGACCGGTGTCGTCGGCGCGGGCGTGTGCGGCGCCGCGGCGGCGACCTCCGACGTCCCGGGCGAGGCGGGGGCGGCCTCCGACGCGCCGGGCGGCGCGGTGGCGGCCGGCGTGCCCGCAGCGGCCTCAGCCTGCTTCGCGTTGGCGGCGCGGGCGGCCTCCTCGGCGAGCAGGGGCTCGATCTGCCGTACCTGGATCGTGGGGTTGTCCCACCTGGGCCCGCGCGTCGACGGTTCCGGCGTCTCCGGCCCGGCCGGCGCCGCGTCGTCCGGCCCGGCCGGACGCGGTGCCTCGGCGTCGGGCGTCGCGCGTGCGGCGGTGGGGGCCGACGGCGGGGTGGGGGGTGTCGGCGTCCTGTCGCCGGACGTCGGTGCCGCGGTCGGCCCACCGCCGGATGCCGGGGACGCGGCCGGTTCGGTGGTGGGTTCCGGTGCCGCGGAGGGCGTGGCGTCGGCCGTCGCCTCGTGGGCCGTCCGCTGCCGCGGTGGCGCGGCGGGGCCCGGCCGCGACGGCGCGACGGTGGGCGGCGTGGGTGGCACCGACACGGCGGCGGTGGCGGGAGGCGCCGCGTATTGCGGGCCCGGCGCCGCAGTCGCCGCCGCAGGCGGGGGAGACGAGACGGCGCGCGCCACGTGCGGCGGGATCGGCGGTGGTGGCGGGATCGTCCTGGCGGTGGTGGCGGACGGGGAGTTGCCCTCGGCCGCCGGTGCGGCGGGCTGAGGCGGGCTCTGCGGCGCGGGCGCCGACGGAGCCTGCGCCGTGGACGGCTGCGCGGGGGCAGGGGCCCACGGAGACTGCGGCGGCGCTGCTGTACCGCTGGCGTGGCGCGGCGGTACCGCCGGAGGCGGCGGGACGTGCGGTGGCCGCGCCGGGGCGGTGGTCGACGGCTGCGGCGGCACGACCGGCGGTGGGGGAACCGGCGGTGAGGGGACGGCGGCCCGGGCCGACGCCGAGGGCGCGCTGCGTGGTGCCGGGACCACCGGGGGCGGCGGGATCTGCTGCGCCGGGACGGCGTGCGGAGCGGCCTGTCCGGTCGCGGCGGCGTGCGGCGGTACGGGCGGAGCCGGGACCCAGGCGGCGTGCGGCGGGTTCGGTACGACGGGCGGGGCCGGGGGAGCCCATCCGCTGTGCGGCGGGCTGGGCACCACCGGTGGGGGCGGCACCGGGGCGGCGCCGGTGTGCGGCGGGACGGGTACCGCCGGGGGAGGCGGCACCGGGGTGGCGTGTGGC